>NZ_JABWRI010000056.1:0-10028 GCF_014268865.1 Pseudomonas sp. BW16M2
GGGCAAGCCCGCTCCCACGCCAGCACCGCATGAGTGTTCTGGCGTGGGAGCGGGCTTGCCCCGCGATCGAGGGCGCAGCCCTCGCATTCGGTCTAAAAGGTAACGCCAGCCACCAGGGCAATATTGCTATAGGGCTTGCACTCCCCCGTACGCACCACGGCCCGGGCCTGGCGACACAGGGTCTTGAAATCGGCATGGCTGAGCACCTGGCGCTGCCCCAGTTCGCCGCCGGCATGCAACCGCTCGACCTCGGCCAACCCCGGCGGCAAAGCCTGGAACACCTCCTCGGCCAGCACATGCCGCTCGACCTGCATCTCGCTCAGCACCACGCGCAGCACGCTGGCGAAGTCCGGGATACCCGGCGTCAGCGCCAGGTCGATCAGCTCCACGCCCGGCGGCACCGGCAGGCCGGCATCACCGATCACCAGGATGTCGCCATGGCCCAGCCCGGCGATGGTCCGCGACAGGGCGATATTCAACAGCGGCGTCTTCTTCATGGCGCCAGCTCCTTCAGGTAAGGGATCGACGGCTGCGCGCCGACACGGGTCACCGACAACGCGGCGGCGCGCTGGCCGAAGCCGATCGCCTCGTCCTCGGGCAGGCCGCGTGCCAGGCCCGCGGCAAAGCCGCCGACGAAGGTGTCGCCGGCCGCCGTGGTGTCCACTGCTTGCACCCGGGGCGCCGGGAAATGCCGGCTGCCGGCGGCATCGACCAGCAACGCGCCATCACCGCCCAGGGTGACGATCACCTTGCCCGCGCCAAGCTGGCGCAGGCGTTCGGCCGCCCGACGGGCGCTGTCCTGGTCGTCGACCTGCACCCCGGCCAGGGCCTCGGCCTCGCTCTCGTTGGGGATCAGGTAGTCGATATAGGCATACCACTCCGCCGGCAGCGGCCCGCTGGCCGGCGCCGGGTTGAGGATCACGGTCTTGCCAAGCTCGCGGCCACGGGCCAGGGTCCAGGCCACCGTGGCAGTGGGCACCTCAAGCTGGCAGATGATCACCTCGGCGCCCTGCAGCAGGTGGTCGAAGCGACTCACCGACTCGGGCCCGAGCAGGCCGTTGCCGCCGGGAATGACGACGATGGCATTCTGGCTGGCGGCATCCACCACGATCAGCGCCACGCCGCTGGACACGCCCTCGCACAGGCTCACGCCCTGGCAATCGACGCCCTCGCGCTTCAGCGCCTGACGCAGCTGCTGGCCATAGGCATCGTCACCGACGTTGCCGACCATCGCCACGCTGGCACCCAGCCGGGCCACGGCCACGGCCTGGTTGGCGCCCTTGCCGCCGGGCGCGGTGAAGAAACTGTCGCCGGTCAGCGTCTCGCCGCCCCGGGGCAGGCGCTGGGCGCGGGCCACCAGGTCCATGTTGAGGCTGCCGACCACCACCACCTTGGCATCCATGGGTATTCCTTAACGGTAATCGTTGAACAGGTCCGGGCGCGGCCCGGTGGATTCACGCAAGACGATGCGCGGGGCGACGATGCGCTGCTCGGCGGCGCCGTCGCGCCGCGGCGTGACGATGCGCGACAGCAACAGGCCGGCGGCGCTCTCGCCCAGTTCGCGGATCGACTGGCCGACCGTGGTCAGCGCCGGGTACACGTAGCGACTCAACTCGATATCGTCGAAGCCGATCACCGACAGCTCGCCGGGCACGTCGATATTGCGCTCGGCGGCGGCGCGCAACACGCCAAAACCAATCATGTCGTTGCCGGCGAAGATCGCCGTGGGCCGCTCGCCGTCGAGCAGGCGCGCCGCGGCGGCATGCCCGCCGGGGCTGGTGAAATCGCTGTGCAGCACATGGCCGGGGGCGATGCGCACGCCGGCCTCGGCCATCGCCCGGCGGAAACCGGCCAGGCGCAGCTGGCTGACACCGGTGTCCACCGGGCCGCCGATGGTGGCGATCTCGCGGTGACCCAGCTCCAGCAGGTGGCGGGTGGCCAGGTAGGCGCCCTGCTCGTGGTCGATGCGCACCAGATCGGCCTCGACGCCGTCCAGGGCGCGGTCGACGATGACCATTGGCGTGCGCACGCCGCTGAGGCTGTCGAGCAGGTCCTGGTCCTCGCCCACCGAGGCGACGATCAGCCCGTCGATGCGTTTTTCCAGGAGCACGCGCAGGTAGCTGCGCTGCTTCTGCGGGTTGTCGTCGGAGTTGCACAGGATCACGCAGTAGCCGTTGCGCTCGCAGGCGTCCTCGATGCCCCGGGCCAGCTCGGCGAAGTACGGGTTGACGCTGTTGGGCACCAGCAGGCCGATGGTGGCGGTGCTGCGCGCCTTGAGCGAGCGCGCCACGGCGCTGGGCACGTAGTCGAGCTCGGCGATCGCCGCCTCGACCTTCAGGCGCACGTGTTCGCTGACCGGGCGGGTCTTGTTCAGTACATGGGACACGGTGGTGTAGGAAATCCCCGCCAGTGCCGCGACATCTTTGATGGTTGCCATGGTTTCAGTTCCGCCGGTTCGCGCGCCGGCTGCGGTAAGTGTCGAGTACCACGGCGATGACGATGACCGCCCCGGTGATGATGCGTTTGGTCGGCTCGGAGGCGCCGATCTGGGCCAGGCCGGCGGCCAATACCGAAATGATCAGCACGCCGAAGAAGGTGCTGATGACCGAGCCGCGCCCACCCATCAGGCTGGTGCCGCCGATCACCACGGCGGCGATCACCTGCAGCTCGAGGCCGGAGCCGGCGTTGGGGTCGGCGGCTTCCAGGCGCGAGATCTGGAACAGCGCGGCGAGGCCGGCGAGCACGCCCATCAGGGCGAACACCAGGATCTTGTACGGGCGCGGGTCGATGCCGGCCAGGCGCACGGCCTCTTCGTTGGTGCCGATGCCGATCAGGTAACGGCCGAACACGGTGCGGGTCAGCACCAGCTGGGCGGCGACGATTACCAGCAAGGCGATGATGAAGGCCGGCGAGATGCCAAAGGCCACGGGGTTGGAGAACCAGGCGAAGGCGTCGCCGATGTAGGCGGTGCGCGAGTCGGTGAACTGGTAGGCCAGGCCCCGGGCCATCTCCAGCACGCCCAGCGAGACGATGAACGAAGGGATGCGCCAGGCCACGGTGATGCTGCCGGTGACGGTGCCGGCCAGCGCCGCCACGGCCATGCCCAGCAGCGCGGCGGGCAGCACGCTCCAGCCCCAGCCGAGGATCGCCACGCTGACCGTCGAGGCGGCCAGGGCCAGCACCGAGCCCACCGACAGGTCGATGCCGCCGATGATCAGGACGAAGGTCATGCCCACCGCCAGCACCATCAGGTCGGGGATCTGGTTGGCCAGGGTGCTGAAGGTGGCGTAGGACAGGAAGTGGCTGCTCAGCATCGAGAACAGCACGATCATCGCCAGCAAGGCGCCGGCCAGGCCCAGGTAGGTGCCCAGGCCGAAATAGGTGCCGCTGCGGCGCACGGGCGCAGTAGCCGAGGTGTTTGTTGTGGTTTTCATGCGTCCATCCTGGGGGCTGCGTCGTGCAGCAGGGCATCACGTTTCTGGTAGCCGGCGAAGGCGGCGGCAAGCAGTTGGTCCTGGGTCCAATGATCGCGGTCGAAGGTGTCGATCAGGCGGCCGGCGCTGAGCACGGCGATGCGGTCGCAGATCAGCATCAGCTCGCGCAGGTCGCTGGACACCACGACGATGGCCTTGCCCTGGCGGGCAAGCTCGGCAAGCAGGCCATAAATGTCGAACTTGGCGCCGACATCGATGCCACGGGTGGGCTCGTCGAACAGCAGCACCTGGCAGTCGCGCTCCAGCCAGCGGCCGATCACCACCTTCTGCTGGTTGCCGCCGGACAGCTCGCCCACGGCTTGGGCGGGGCTGGCGCTGCGGATGCGCATGGCGCCGATCTGGCGTTCGGCCAGTTCACGTTCGGCGTCGCGGTCGAGCACCCCGGCGCGGGACACTGCACCGAGATTGCCCAGGGCGATGTTGGCGCTGATCGACTGGCTCAGCAGCAGGCCTTCGCCCTTGCGGTCCTCGGTGATCAGGGCAATGCCGGCCTTGACCGCGGCCTTGGGCGAATCGATGGCTACCGGCACCGGCGGCTGGCCGAGGGCGACCTGGCCGCTGTCGGCGCGGTCGGCGCCGTAGATCAGGCGTAGCAGTTCGGTGCGCCCGGCGCCGATCAGGCCGGAGATGCCGAAGATCTCCCCTGCCCTGACCTCGAACGACACTTCGCGCACCTTGTCGCCACGGCTGAGCTTGTCGACCTTGAGCAGCGGCGCGCCGATGCTGCGCTGGCCGAGGTCGATGTGCTCGCCCAGCTCGCGGCCGACCATCAGGTTGACCAGTTGCTCGCTGTTATAGCGCTGGATCGGCTCGGCGCACACCAGCTTGCCGTCGCGCAGCACGGCGATGCGCTGGGCCACGCGCTGCAGCTCTTCGAGGCGGTGGGAAATATAGACAATGGCCACGCCGCGCTGGCGCAGGCGCTCGATCTGGGTGAACAGCAGCTCCACCTCGCGGGCGGTGAGCATGGCCGTGGGTTCGTCGAAGATCAGCACGTGGCAGTCGCCGATCAGGTTGCGGGCGATCTCGACCATCTGCTGGTGGCCGATACCCAGCTCGCCCACGGGGGTGTCCGGGTCGATGGCGTCCAGGCCGACCTGGGCCATGGCCGCGCTGGCCAGCTGGCGCAGGCGCTTCTGGTTGACCCAGCCGAGGCGGCTGGGCAGGTTGTCGAGGAACAGGTTTTCGGCCACGGTCAGGGTGGGCAGCAGGTTGAGCTCCTGCATCACCATGCGCACGCCGAGGCGCTCGGCCTCGGCGCGGTTGCCAGGGCTGTAGGGCTGGCCGCGATAGGTCATCTGCCCGGTGGTGGGGACCTCCAGGCCGCTGATCAGCTTGGACAGGGTCGACTTGCCCGCGCCGTTCTCGCCGGTCAGGGCCAGCACCTCGCCGCCGCGCAGCTCGAGGGTGACGTCGCCGAGCACGGGCTGGGCGTAGGTCTTGCCCAGGCCGCTGACGGCTAGCACGGTTTCATTGGCCGGTACTGACATGGCCATTCTCTCCTAGGTTGGCACAACACCCCTGTAGGAGCGGGCTTGCCCCGCGAAGCAGTCGACGCGGTGCATGGCACCGGCTACGCCGGTGATCGCGGGGCAAGCCCGCTCCTACAGGGATCGCAACATCACTGGGTAATCAGCTCGACCGGCGTCTGGATGACATTGTCGGCATCCACGCCTGGCTGCTCGCCCTTGAGCATCTTCAGCGCTGCCTGGATACCGAACACCGCCTGCTGGCTGGCTGCCTGGTCGAGGGTGGCGAGCACACGGCCATCCTTGAGCATCGGCTTGATGGCATTGATGTTGTCGTAGCCGACCACCTGCACCTGGCCGGTCTTGCCGGCGGCGCGCACGGCCGAGACGGCGCCCAGGGCCATGCTGTCGTTGCCGGCCAGCAGCGCCTTCAGGTCGGGGTATTCGTTGAGCATCGAGGCGGCCACGGCGTTGCCCTTGTCGATTTCCCAATTACCCGACTGCACCGAGACGATCTTCATCTGCGCGGCTTCCATGGCGTCCTTGAAGCCGGCGGTGCGCTGCTGGGCGTTGGTGGTGGTCGGCACGCCTTCGATGATGCCGACCTGATCACCGGCCTTGAGCTTCTGCTGGGCCAGGTAGTCGCCGACCATGCGCGCGCCCTTGCGGTTGTCCGGGCCCACGAACGGCACGCTGATGCCCTTGCTCTTGAGTACGGCAGGGTCGAGGCGGTTGTCGATGTTGATCACGGTGATGCCGGCGTCCATGGCCTTCTTGATCACCGGCACCAGCGCCTTGGAGTCGGCCGGGGCGATGACCAGGGCCTTGGCGCCGGTGGCGATCATCTGCTCGACGATACGGATCTGGTTGCCGGTGTCGGTCTCGTCCTTGATGCCGTTGGCCACCAGGGTGAAATCGTCGGGGTGATCTTTCTGGTAGGCCTTGGCGCCGTCTTCCATGGTGCGGAAGAACTCGTTGGCGAGGGATTTCATCACCAGAGCGACCTTGGGCGCTTCCTCGGCGTGGGCGGTGGACAGGGAGAACAGCAGCGACGAGAAAACGGCGAGGGCCAGCGGACGGCCGGGGAACGGCAGTTTCATGGAAATGACTCCGAATCTTGTGGTTTTTATCGGATCGCAAACGTTTGCGGTAACCAACTATGGAAACAGGCGCCGGTTTTGTCAAATCCATTGCGTAGGGAGCTAGGATTACGCGCGTCGGATTATCCGCAATTCGTCCGAAAAACCGAACACCTTTCCAGCAAAAATTCGGCCAGCCGAACACGCGCACCCACCTCTGACCTTCTGGTCGCTTCGAGTACCCCCAGTCAAAACAGGGGTTTCAAGATGAAATACGACGAACGGTAGTTGCTGGTACGAAATCTGCCTTTACCCCAGTGCGACATAACGCACATCTCCTCCAGGAAGAGAGAAGCAGAAATGATGAAAACCGCTATCAAGACCTTCGCACCGAGCGCCCTGGCGCTGCTGCTGGTACTGCCAACCACCGTTTCCGCCAAGGAAGCCGCGCAACAACAGAAACTCGCCAACGTGGTGATCCTCGCCACCGGCGGCACCATCGCCGGCGCCGGCGCCAGTGCCGCCAACAGCGCCACCTACCAGGCGGCCAAGGTAGGCATCGACAAGCTGATCGCCGGCGTGCCGGAGCTGAAGGACCTGGCCAACGTGCGCGGCGAGCAGGTGATGCAGGTCGCCTCGGAAAGCATCGGCAACGACGACCTGCTCAAGCTGGGCAAGCGCGTCGCCGAACTGGCCGACAGCAAGGACGTCGATGGCATCGTCATCACCCACGGCACCGACACCCTGGAAGAAACCGCCTACTTCCTCAACCTGGTGGAGAAGACCGACAAGCCGATCATCGTGGTCGGTTCGATGCGCCCGGGCACCGCGATGTCCGCCGACGGCATGCTCAACCTGTACAACGCCGTGGCCGTGGCCAGCAGCAAGGACGCCCGTGGCAAGGGCGTGCTGGTGACCATGAACGACGAGATCCAGTCCGGTCGCGACGTGAGCAAGGCGGTCAACATCAAGACCGAAGCCTTCAAGAGCCAGTGGGGCCCGCTGGGCATGGTCGTGGAAGGCAAGTCGTACTTCTTCCGCCTGCCGGCCAAGCGCCACACGGTCAACTCCGAGTTCGACATCAAGACCATCAGCAAGCTGCCGGCCGTGGACATCGCCTACGGCTACGGCAACGTGACCGACACCGCCTACAAGGCGCTGGCCCAGGGTGGCGCCAAGGCGATCATCCACGCCGGCACCGGCAACGGCTCGGTATCGTCGCGGGTGGTGCCGGCGCTGCAGGAGCTGCGCAAGGACGGCGTGCAGATCATCCGTTCGTCCCACGTCAACCAGGGTGGCTTCGTGCTGCGCAACGCCGAACAGCCTGACGACAAGAACGACTGGGTCGTGGCCCACGACCTGAACCCGCAGAAAGCGCGGATCCTGGCCATGGTCGCGATGACCAAGACCCAGGACAGCAAGGAGCTGCAGCGGATCTTCTGGGAATACTGATTGGCCTGCACCTCGGGTTGGTATGTTGACCATACCGACCCTATCGCGGGGCCAGCCCGCCCCCACAAGTCTGCAACGACTTTGTGGGAGCGGGCTGGCCCCGCGATGCTTTCAATGGAACCAATCCCTCTACCACGGTCTTATACGGCTTTCATCCTACCTGCTGTTGCGAAACGGCTTACAGTGAAATACTGTATGCGCATACAGCAAAACAAGGAACAGCCCCGTGGCCAAACCCGCCTCCGCGTCGCCAAGCCCTTATGAACTACTGGGTCAGCGCATCCAGAAGATCATCAACAGCCCCACCGCCCAGCGCAGCCGCGCCGCCTTGATCTTCCGCCTGGAGCACGAGTCGCCCGACGACTGGGCAACCCTGCTCGAGGAAATCGCCGAGAACGACAACGTCACCCTCGCCCACCGCGACGATGGCGGCGTGCAGATTTTCTGGACCGTGCCGAAGGAAGACTGACCGCGCATGAGAGTTTCGCTTTTCGCCGCCTGCCTGTTGCTGCTTACCCCCCTCGCCCACGCCGACGCCCCGCGCACCTTCCAGGAGGCCAAGAAGGTCGCCTGGAAGCTGTACGCGCCGCAGTCCACGGAGTTTTATTGCGGCTGCAAGTACAAGGGCAACAAGGTCGACCTGGCCTCCTGCGGCTACGCGCCGCGCAAGAACCTCAACCGCGCCTCGCGCATCGAATGGGAGCACATCGTCCCGGCCTGGCAGATCGGCCACCAGCGCCAGTGCTGGCAGGATGGCGGGCGCAAGAACTGTACGCGCCACGACAAGGTTTACCAGCGCGCCGAGGCCGACCTGCACAACCTGGTGCCGAGCATCGGCGAGGTCAACGGCGACCGCAGCAACTTCAGCTTCGGCTGGCTGCCCGAGCAGCACGGCCAGTACGGCAGCTGCCTGACCCAGGTCGACTTCAAGGCCAAGAAAGTCATGCCGCGCCCGTCGATCCGCGGGATGATCGCGCGCACCTACTTCTATATGAGCAAGCAGTATGACCTGAGGCTGTCCAGGCAGGACCGCCAGCTGTTCGAGGCCTGGAACAAGACCTACCCGCCGCAGGCCTGGGAGCTGCAGCGCAACCAGCAGGTGGCGTGCGTGATGGGGCGCGGCAATGAGTTCGTCGGGCCGGTCAACCTCAAGGCTTGTGGCTGAGCACGTTCACTGTAGTGTCTGCAGGTAGGCGCTGGCCTGCTGATATCGGCAAAGCCGGGCAAGGTCGGCCGGGCCTGGATGGGCAATGCGCGAGAGATCGCTGTTGTCGGCCAGGTCGGCCAGCTTGACCTGGCGCGCCAGGGGGTCGACACCCAGGCGGATGACGAAGGCCTCGTAGCTCTCCCCTTCACGGCGGCTAAGCGCCAGCAGCGCGGCGAGGATCTTCAGCGGGAAACCTTCGCGGGCGAGGTCGGACAGGGTCAGCGGGGTGTCTTCCAGCACGTCGTGCAGTACCGCGACGATGCGCTGCTCCGGGGTGATCACCCGCTCCATCACCCGCAACGGGTGGAGGATGTACGCCGCACCGCCTTTGTCGAACTGCCCTTCATGCGCCTTGATGGCCATCGCAATGGCCCGCTCCAGTGTCGCCATGAGCTGCCTCCCCCACTCAACCCCCGCAGTAGACAGCATAGCTGCTGCTGCACAGACTGACCGGGAAGCACCGCAGCCTGCTCTGACGCCATCGCGGGGCAAGCCCGCTCCTACAGGGATTTATGTGGCCGTCGCGATCAGCGCTTGACGCCGTGCTGGATGACGATCGAGTCGGTACCCAGCTTGGCCATCACCTCGGCCTTGCGCGCATCGGCCTCGGCCTTGGCCGGGAACGGCCCCATCAGCACCACCGGTTTGCCGTCGCGGTACTCGACCCAGGACGGAATGCCCTTCTCGATCAGGCGGGCGGTCATGTCGGTCAGGGCGCCCATGTTCGGCCCCTGGATCACCTCGACGTCCCAACCCTCCGGCGCCGGCTGCTCGGCCAGCGCCTCGGCGCGACGCTGCAGGTCGGCACCACCGCAGACTTCGCGGATGCGCAGGTTGTTGCCGGTTTCGTCGATGAGGATCTCGTACTGGCCGTCATGCTTGATCGCCACATAGCTGCGATAGGCCTCGTACTGCCCGGCGTCATCCTTGCCGCGCACCTGGCCGCAGATGGAGCCCTGGGTGTCGAAGCGCACGTTGGCGAACTTGGCCGTCTTGGGGTTGTTCAGGTGTTCGGCCACCTGCTTGTGCACGCCTTCGACCTCGTTGTTACAGCCCGCCAGGGCCAACACCGCCATTACCACCGCCAGTTTGCGCACGCCTGTACCTCCAGATTCGAAGGGGCGGATTCTAGCATGAGCGGATAGCACAGCCGCAGGGATGAGGCGCAGGTGGAAGGTTGCAACGTGTGTCGGCGGCCACCGAACAGCGGAAAGCAAAAAGGGCGATCCTTGCGGATCGCCCTCTTCTGATTTGGTAGGCACAATTGGACTCGAACCAACGACCCCCACCATGTCAAGGTGGTGCTCTAACCAACTGAGCTATGTGC
>NZ_JABWRI010000057.1:0-9689 GCF_014268865.1 Pseudomonas sp. BW16M2
GGCTGACGCAGCTGTCGCTAGGGGGCTATAGCGCTAGACTCATGAACGGCAACGGCAACGGCAACGGCAACGGCAACGGCAACGGCAACGGCAACGGCAACGGCAACGGCAACGGCAACGTGTAACGGGTAACAGGCAACAGCGGGCAGCATCACCATTCTGTGCGTTCGTCGGCGCGCCGACTCAAACATTAATCGTTGCTCTGTCACGCAACTGTATTGTTGACTATCCTGCGATCTGTCCCAGTACACTTCGCAACTGTTACGGTATTCTGCCTCGGCAGTGAGTCGCACAAGAATAACGATCCCGTCCGCGCTTCGAGAACACGCCATGACCAACCTGCTGCTGTACCAGCGTATTGCCCAGCAACTGGCCGATGACATCCGTCAGGGTGTCTACCAGCCGGGCGAACGGGTGCCGTCGGTGCGCAAGATGAGCGCCCAGCTCAATGTCAGCCACGCCACCGTGCTGCAGGCCTATGCCAATCTCGAGGACCAGGGCCTGATCCGCGCCCGACCGCAGTCGGGCTACTATGTCCACCAGACCCCGGCACTGACGGCGCAGACCCCGGATATCGCCCGGGTTGAACGCCCCGGCCTGGTCACCCGGGCCAGCATCATCCAGCAGGTACTGGTCGAGGCGCGGCGCGATGGCGTCTTTCCCTTCGGCGCGGCGGTGCCCCATGTCGACTACCTGCCCGTGCGTGCCCTGCACCAGCAACTGGCCAAGGTGACGCGCTTCCATAGCCCGCGTGCCTTCAGCTACATGTTCAGCCCCGGCTTCGAGCCGTTGCGTCGGCAGATTGCCATCCGCATGCGCGATGCCGGCGTGCTGGTCGATCCCCGCGAAGTGGTGGTGACCCATGGTTGTGTCGATGCCCTGCAGATGGCACTGCGGGTCCTGACCCGGCCGGGCGACCTGATCGCCGCCGAGTCGCCTACCTACTATGGGCTGCTGCAACTGGCCGACCTGCTCGGGCTCAAGGTCATCGAGATCCCCAGTGACCCCTCCACCGGCATCAGCCTGGAGGCCCTGCAGTTGGCCGCCAACCAGTGGTCGATCAAGGCCCTGGTGCTGACCGCGCGACTGAGTAATCCGCTGGGTGGCACCATTCCCGAGGAGCGACAGAAACAGTTGCTGCGTCTGGCCTCGGATTTCGACATCCAGATCGTCGAGGACGATATCTACGGCGAGCTGATGTTCGAGCAAGGGCGCACCAAGTCGCTCAAGGCGTTCGATCGGCTGGATCGGGTGATCTACTGCTCGAGCTTCTCCAAGACCTTGTCGCCGGGGGTGCGGGTTGGCTGGATGATTGCCGGGCGCTACCAGGACGAGATCCAGCGCCTGCAGACCTTCACCACCCACTCGGCGTGCAGCGTCACGCAGATGGCGGTGGCCGCCTACCTGGAGAATGGTGGCTACGATCGGCATTTGCGCTTCATCCGACAGGAATACCGCAAGAACCTCAGCGCTTACCAGCTGGCGGTGCAGCAGCACTTCCCGGAAGGCACGCAGATGACCCGGCCCACCGGTGGCTTCATTCTCTGGGTCAGCCTGCCGGGGCGGGTCAATACCCAGGAGCTGCATGTGCGGGCGCTGGAGCAGGGCATCAGCATCGCCCCCGGGCTGATCTTCAGCAATACCGAGCAGTTCAACCACTGTATCCGGCTCAATTGCGGCATTCCCTGGAATCGCGAGGCCGAGCGTGCGGTGATGACGCTGGGGCTGCTGGCCCAGCAATTGTGCCGGGAATCGAACGGCATGCTGTTGTAGGCTTGTCAGACGAGTCGGGAACAGGGAGCATACGCGTTTTACAGCTTGCGCTCCTGGTACCCATGAACCTGCTTCGTCCTCTCGCCATCGCCCTGTGTTTCGCCTTGCCCTGGCTGTCGGTCGGTGCGGTGCAGGCTGCCGAACCGGCGGCCAAGGCGCAGGGTGTATACAAGCCAGTGAACAAGGCGCCCACCAAGGCCCCTGCCAAACCGCAGGCCAAGCCGGTAACCAAGGCGAAGCCCAAACCCAAACCGAAGGCCAGGGCTGTCAGCAAGGCCGTCGCCAAGCCGCTGCCCCAGCCGAAGATCGACCTGAGCCTGCCCAAGGACATGGTCAAGCATCTCGAGCCGGATCTTGGCGACGGGCCGGTGGTGCGCAAGCCGCTGCTGCCCTCGATGTTCCCCACCAAGCCCGAATCCGACAGCAGCCCGTTCCAGCTCAACGGCCGGCTGATCAGCAACGAAATGCAGTTGCAGTTGCGCAACGACAGTCGGCGGGATGTGGAAGGCGCGGCCATCGAATTCGAATTCCGCAACTGACTGCCGGGTCACGGCTGATTTCATCTGTCCGGCAATTTCAAACATATGTTTGAGCGGTTAGTATCCAGGGACGTTCGTCCCGTTTTGCTCCTGGGAGTCCTGTTGTCATGAAATGCCGCGAGGGCTGTGGTGCCTGCTGCATCGCCCCGTCCATCAGTTCACCGATCCCCGGTATGCCGCAGGGCAAGCCGGCCGGCGAACGCTGCCTGCACCTGAATGTCGAAAACCTCTGTGCGCTGTTCGGCAAGCCCGAGCGGCCGCAGGTGTGTGGCGGCTTCAAGGCGGAAGCGGACATCTGTGGCAACGATCGTGACGAGGCCATCCGCATCATCGGGTGGCTGGAGCAGATGACGGCGGCGTGACAGGTTGGATCTTCGACAACAAGGAACAAGATGATGAGATCGATCAAAGGTATTGCACTGCTGTGTGGCATGGGCGTCCTGCTGGCACCGACGGCCTGGGCCGAGAACTGGCAGGTGGCCAAGGACGAGGAGGGGATCAAGGTTTCCCTCAGCGAAGTGGCCGGCTCGAAGTACAAGGCCTATCGCGGCGTGACCGTGATCAAGGCGCCGCTGGCCAAGGTCAAGGCGCTGCAGGAAGACGTGGCGGGGGCCTGTGCCTGGATCCACGAGTGCAAGTCGCAGAAGCTGCTCAAGAGCGAAGGTGACCAGAGCTGGACCTACACCCAGTTCAACACGCCCTGGCCGGTGACCCCGCGGGATTCGATCCTGCATGTGACTACGGTCCAGGAGGCTGATGGCAGCCTGACCCGCAAGCTCGAGGGGCAACCCAAGTACCTGCCTGAGGCCGATGGCTTCGTGCGTGTGGCCCAGGTGCAGGGTTACTGGAAGCTGGTGCCCAAGGGCGACAGCACCGAGGTGATCTACCAGGTGCACACCGAGCCGGGCGGTAGCGTGCCGGCGATGGTGGCCAACAAGTTTGTGGTTGATGCGCCGTTCAATACCCTTAAGGGGTTGAAAGAGCGCGCCGAGAAGAACTAAAAGCTGGCGTGTTCCCTGTGTAGGAGCGGCCTTGCCGGTCCGACGTCTCGGCAAGACCGCTCCTACAGGGGAAGGACATACGACCATGAAAAAAGCCCCCGGGCCTCACGGCCAGGGGGCTTTTGCTTGCCGCAATGGCAGGGCTTACATGTTCGGGTAGTTCGGCCCGCCGGCGCCTTCAGGGGTGACCCAGGTGATGTTCTGGGCCGGATCCTTGATGTCGCAGGTCTTGCAGTGCACGCAGTTCTGCGCGTTGATCTGGAAGCGCTTGTTGCCGTCTTCCTGGGTGACCACTTCGTACACGCCGGCCGGGCAGTAGCGCTGTGCCGGCTCGTCGTACAGTGGCAGGTTGCTGGCGATCGGGATGTTCGGATCGGTCAGCTTCAGGTGGCAGGGTTGTTCCTCTTCATGGTTGGTGCTGGAGAGGAATACCGAGCTGAGCTTGTCGAAGCTGAGCTTGCCGTCCGGTTTCGGGTAGTCGATCTTCTGCGAGTCGGCGGCGAGCTTGAGGCAGGCGTAGTCCGGCTTGGTGTCGTGCAGGGTGAACGGCAGCTTGCCGCCGAACCAGTTCTGGTCGATGTAGTTGAACGCGCCACCGAGCAACGGGCCGAACTTGTGCAGCGCCGGGCCGAAGTTGCGGCTGGCGAACAGCTCTTCATGCAGCCAGCTGGCCTTGAAGGCGCTGACATAGCCGTTGAGCTGGTCGCCGCCTTCGCTGCCGGCGATCAATGCGTCAGCCACCGCCTCGGCGGCGAGCATGCCGGATTTCATCGCGGTATGGCTGCCCTTGATCTTGGAGAAGTTCAGGGTGCCCAGGTCGCAACCGATCAGTGCGCCGCCATTGAAGACCATCTTCGGCAGCGAGTTCAGGCCGCCTTTGCAGATGGCGCGGGCGCCGTAGCTGATGCGCTTGCCGCCTTCGAGGTACTGGGCCATCACCGGGTGGTGCTTGAGGCGCTGGAACTCGTCGAACGGCGACAGGTAAGCGTTGGAGTAGGACAGGTCGACGATCAGGCCGACCACCACCTGGTTGTTTTCCAGGTGATAAAGGAAGGAGCCGCCGGTGTTCTCGGCGCTCACCACGTCCAGCGGCCAGCCGGCGGTGTGCACCACCAGGCCCTGCTCATGTTTGGCCGGGTCGATTTCCCAGATTTCCTTGAGACCGATGCCGTAGTGCTGGACGTCGGACTCGTTGTCCAGATCGAAGCGCTTGATCAGCTGCTTGCCGATATGGCCACGGCAGCCTTCGGCGAACAGGGTGTACTTGGCGCGCAGCTCCATGCCCGGGGTGTACAGGCCGTCCTTCGGATGGCCTTCGCGGTCGACACCGAGGTCGCCGGTGACGATGCCACGGACCACGCCGTTTTCATCGAACAACGCTTCCTGGGCGGCGAAGCCCGGGTAGATCTCGACGCCCAGGTTTTCGGCCTGCTGGGCCAGCCAGCGGCACAGGTTGCCCAGGGAGATGATGTAGTTGCCCTGGTTGTGCATGGTCTTGGGCACGAACAGGTCGGGGACCTTGGTCGAGCTGTCGGCACTTTTCAGCACATAGATGTCGTCGCGCTTCACTTCGGTGTTCAGCGGTGCGCCGAGGTCTTTCCAGTCGGGGAACAGTTCGTTCAGGGCACGGGGTTCGAACACCGCGCCGGAGAGGATGTGGGCGCCGACTTCGGAGCCTTTCTCGACCACGCAGACGCTGATCTCGCTACCGGCTTCGGCGGCCTTCTGCTTCAGGCGGCAGGCGGCGGACAGGCCCGCCGGGCCTGCGCCGACGATGACCACGTCGAATTCCATGTATTCGCGTTCCACAGGTTCTCTCCTACTCAAGGCTCATCGCGTTGCTTGTCTTTTATGGGTGTTCACGGTCACGTGCGGCGTGCAGAGGCTGTAGCTTCGCAGGTGATGGACTACACCGTTTTGTCTTGGCCGCGCATTATATCTACACCACTTGGCGGGTCCAATACAAACGTTTGTTTGAATTTGCCGGAGGCCCGTAGAATCGCAGGTAGGCGGCTGGAGGCTGGCCAATTTGCCGTATTGACCGGATTGGGTGTTACGGTCAAGATACGAGCGCTTTCGCGTTCGCCGTAGGCTGACCGTCGGGCGCAGGTGCACCCCTAAAGACCAGGTGTGGAGCAGGGTTTACGGGCCGAATCAGGTTTTGTAGTGGAGTCTACACGCCACGACAGGAAATGACCCGTGGGTTTTGCCCGCAAGGGTCGAAACAGGACTGATCGGTCAATTGAACTTTGTCGGCGTCGGAACGTTTTTAGAGGTGCCCTTGTACCCACGCGCATTCGCCGGGCAGTCCCCAGGCGATCTTCTTTTCACCGGAGAGTAACGAGGAATCCATGAAGGTTCTTGTAGCTGTCAAACGAGTGGTCGACTACAACGTCAAGGTTCGCGTCAAGGCGGATAACTCCGGCGTCGACCTTGCAAACGTCAAGATGTCCATGAACCCCTTCTGCGAAATCGCCGTGGAAGAAGCCGTCCGCCTGAAAGAGAAGGGCGTGGCAAGCGAAATCGTCGTCGTCTCCATCGGCCCGACCGCCGCCCAGGAGCAACTGCGTACCGCCCTGGCCCTGGGCGCCGACCGCGCCATCCTGGTCGAGGCCGCTGACGAACTGAACTCCCTGGCCGTGGCCAAGGCGCTGAAAGCCGTTGTCGACAAGGAGCAGCCGCAGCTGGTGATCCTCGGCAAACAGGCCATCGACAGCGACAACAACCAGACCGGCCAGATGCTCGCCGCGCTGACCGGCTTCGCCCAGGGTACCTTCGCCTCCAAGGTCGAAGTTGCCGGCGACAAGGTCAACGTCACCCGTGAAATCGATGGCGGCCTGCAGACCGTCGCGCTGAACCTGCCAGCCATCGTTACCACCGACCTGCGCCTGAACGAGCCGCGCTACGCGTCGCTGCCGAACATCATGAAGGCCAAGAAGAAGCCGCTGGAGACCATCACTCCAGACGCGCTGGGCGTGTCCATCGCCTCCACCAACAAGACCCTCAAGGTCGAAGCGCCTGCTGCCCGCAGCGCCGGTATCAAGGTCAAGTCGGTGGCCGAACTGGTCGAGAAGCTGAAGAACGAAGCGAAGGTAATCTAAATGACTATCCTGGTTGTCGCTGAACACGAGAACGGTGCCGTAGCCCCGGCCACCCTGAACACTGTCGCCGCTGCCGCCAAGATCGGTGGTGATATCCACGTGCTGGTCGCAGGCCAGAACGTCGGTGGCGTCGCCGAGTCCGCCGCCAAGATCGCTGGCGTAGCCAAGGTGCTGGTTGCCGATAACGCCGCCTATGCCCACGCCCTGCCGGAAAACGTCGCGCCGCTGCTGGTCGAGCTGGCCAAGGGTTACAGCCACGTGCTGGCTCCGGCCACCACCAATGGCAAGAACATCCTGCCGCGCGTTGCCGCGCTGCTGGACGTCGACCAGATCTCCGAGATCATCGCGGTCGAATCCGCCGACACCTTCAAGCGTCCTATCTACGCCGGTAACGCCATTGCCACCGTGCAATCGAGCGCTGCGGTCAAGGTCATCACCGTGCGTACCACCGGCTTCGACGCCGTGGCCGCCGAAGGTGGTTCGGCTGCTGTCGAAGCCGTCGCTGCCGCCCACGACGCCGGCAAGTCGGCCTTCGTTGGCGAAGAGCTGGCCAAGTCCGACCGTCCTGAACTGACCGCCGCCAAGATCGTCGTTTCCGGCGGCCGCGGCATGGGCAACGGTGACAACTTCAAGCACCTGTACGCCCTGGCCGACAAGCTCGGCGCCGCCGTCGGCGCCTCGCGCGCCGCGGTCGACGCAGGCTTCGTGCCGAACGACATGCAGGTCGGCCAGACCGGCAAGATCGTCGCGCCACAGCTGTATATCGCCGTTGGTATCTCCGGCGCGATCCAGCACCTGGCCGGCATGAAGGACTCGAAAGTGATCGTCGCGATCAACAAGGACGAAGAGGCGCCGATCTTCCAGGTCGCCGACTACGGCCTGGTCGCCGACCTGTTCGAAGCGGTTCCGGAGCTGGAAAAGCTGGTCTGATCCGCCTGCTTCACTTATAAAGAACCCGGCCCGCCCTTGGCGGTCCGGGTTTTTTCATGGTTTTTTCAGGGGCGGGGAGAGGTGCATGGCGTTTCGCTGGAGCAAGGGAGGGCTGGCCTGCGCGCTGGTGCTGTTGTCGACGCAGGCCTTGGCGCTGGGCAAGTGCGAGCGTCTGGTGGCTACCGGCAGCCCGGATGCGCCGCCGTACTCCTGGCAGGACCCGCAGGACCCGAAACACCTGATCGGCGCCAATGTCGACCTGCTGCGCCAGGTGGCGGCCGAGCTTGGGGTGAAGGTCGAGGTGCTGCACGCAGGCAAGCGCGAGCAGGCCCTGGAAGAGGTGCGCAGCGGGCGCATGGACCTGCTGCTCGACACGCCGATGCAGGTCACCCAGCTGACCAGCCTGGATTACATCCATCCGGCCCTGCAGCTCAACGAATACCTGGTCTGGACCCGCCACGACGCGACTCTGGTGTTCGATGGCCCGGCCGACCTCGCCCAGTATCAGGGTGCCCTTTCCGAAAAGGCCCGCCTGACCCCGGCTTTCGACGCCTTCGCCAAGACGCAGCTTAAGCTGGAGCCTGCGCAGAACCTGACGCAGGCCTTCCAGAAGCTGGTGCTCGGCCAGGTCGACTATGTATTGGCCGGGCGCTACTCGGGCATGGCCATGGCACAGAGCCTGGGCGTGGGCAGCGACCTCATCGCCCGGGGCTTGCCGGTGGACCGTCCGGGGCTGTACCTGGCGGTCTCGCACAACTCGGCGTGCAACGACAGCTGGTTGCGCGGACAACTGGCGAAAAAACTGACAGAATTGCCGATCTCCGGGGCGAGCGAAGCTGTGCTGCAGCGCAATGTCGAGCGTTGGAAGGCGCAGATGCAGGCGTCGCAGGGTGCCCCCAAACAGTAGGAAGCGTGAGTGAGAATCCAACCCTTGATGCTCGCCCTGGCCGTGCTTGGCCTGGCCGGCTGTGCCAACGACCCGGCACCCAATGAACAGCTGCGCCTGTCGGAACAGGCGCTGGAGCAGGCCAAGGCGGTCGGTGCCAATGAGCAGGTGCCGGAGTTCAAGCTGGCCGAAGACAAGCTGGTCCGGGCCAAGAGCAACATGCTCGGCGAAAGCCACCGCGATGCGCGCATGCGCGCCGAGCAGGCCGAGCTCGATGCCCGCCTGGCCGAGGCGCGGGTGCTGAACCAGAAGAGCGAGGAGCAGCTGCAGGCGATGCAGTCGCGGATCAAGCGCCTGCGCAAGCAACTGGAGGTGCAGCCATGAAGCGCCTCAAGCCCATGGCGGCCTTGGCCTTGCTGGCCCTGGTCGGTTTGCAGGGTTGCGCCAGCCAGCGCAGCGAGTCGGCGCTGGACGATGCCAGTGCCGCGTTCCAGAAGGTCAAGGACGATTCCGATGTGCTGCGCAGCGCTCCTCGCGATGTGATCCGCGCCGGCGAGTCGTTGGCCCGTGCGGAGCGTCTGGCAGGTTATGTCGGCACTGGCAGTGATGTCCGTCATTATGCCTACCTGAGCCAGCGCTACAGCGAGATTGCCAGCGAGCATGCCAAGCTGGCGTTGAACCAGGAGCGTCTGGCCAAGCTTGATCTGGAGCGCCAGCGCCTGCAGTTGGCGCTGCGCGAGGCCAAGTTGGCCAGCGTCCAGCAGCAGGGCAAGTTCGTCGAGGCGCAGATTGTCGCGCTGGCGTCGGAGCAGACCGATCGTGGCCTGGTGATGACCCTGGGTGACGTGCTGTTCGATACCGGCCAGGCCGACCTGAAGAATTCGGCCAGCCGTACTGTACTTAAGCTGGTGCAGTTCCTTCAGCTCAATCCACGGCGGGTGGTGCGGATCGAGGGTTACACCGATAGCACTGGCGCTGCGGAAGAGAACCTCAAGCTGTCCCGTGATCGCGCCCAGTCGGTCGCCGACATGCTGGTCGATCTGGGGGTAGACGAGAAGCGTATCCAGGTCGAGGGTTATGGCGACCAGTATCCGGTGGAGGCCAACGCCTCGGAGCGGGGCAGGGCGCAGAATCGTCGGGTCGAGATCGTCTTCTCCGATGACAAGGGCAAACTCGCGCCAGCGCGTTGAGTTCTGTTTTGATTTCGAGCAAGCCCGTTCCTACAAGAAGTTATACATAACTTGTAGAAGCGGGTTTGAGCGCGATAGGACTCAATCAGTCAATTCATTGCCAACCGGCTAACTACTACTTTGTTTCTCTTGATTTTGGTTGTTTGGTTGTGTTGAAAGTTTTATGCGCATTCATTTGTGATGTCGACGCTTAGTCACCTTTCCGCCCTTACGGCGGGTAACTTTTTGAAGGATCAAAAAGTCACCAAAAAATCCTCGCTCCATTCATC
>NZ_JABWRI010000058.1:0-8368 GCF_014268865.1 Pseudomonas sp. BW16M2
ATACCAGGCCGCCCACAGCCTGCGCCTGCTCAGCCTGAGCGCGGAGCAGACCCGCGCCCTGGCCCGTGAGGCCATGGGCAACCTGCGCAGTGGCTTGTCTGGCCTGGGGCCGGGCCGCGCCGACTTGATGTTGAGCCTGGGTGGGTTGTGGTTCCAGCAGGACAGCCTGCGCAGGAATCATGACGCGCTGACTGCGACCCCCGGCAATGCGGAGGCCGAAGCGCTAGCAGCGGTGTGGTCGTCGTCCATTGGGGTTTTGGGGTTGAGTATTGAAGCGACAGGGAAAGCGATCGAGATATTGCGACCTGCTCGGGCCGCCGTAACGGCGGGATCGACATTGATGCAGGGAACGCAACTTGTCAGGTACGGTGGTGCCATTGCTGCCGTGGCCGGTATAGCAGATGGAACCAATTATTTACTAGCGGCCCAACGAACAGGTGCACAAGGCGATCTAGCATCCAACCAAAAATATAATATTGCAGGCCTATCTGCGATTGGTTCAGCATTCGTAGGAGTAAGCACACTTTACTTTGGGACCGCATTCCTAGGCCCTGTAGGTATAGCACTACTACTTGCACTTTCGGCCTACACGCTTGCTACGATCGCAAAGAAAAACGAATCGTCCCCACTGGAAATCTGGGCTCGCCAGTCCAGATGGGGGCTGCCAGCGTCACATCGTGAATGGCAGGTCGCAGAAGACAATGACAACGCTATAGGTGCTCTCAATGCTGCCCTATTGGGCATCACTGCGCATGCCTCAATAGATATAACATTCAAAGAAACACACCCTCCGAAAACGATAGAGCCGTTCGTCACGCTGAGGGACAGCTTCTCGGTTCCACTCGAAACACGTCTGAACTACACAATCACCATTCCTAACTTTGCTCACGAACAGGCAAGATACGAATGGACACTGGTAGTTTATTCACCGGGTAGAAACACTGTGCCGACCGTGTACTCAGGAGACAGCGACAAGGTAAAAACCGAGTTACATGAGAGCATCGGCAGTCCAGAGAATAGTTCTCACCAAGGAAAGACTCTAAGAATAGAAGGAAGCACACCAACCGCAGATTTCAAAACTATCGACGCCTTTGAGTTAACAGTCAGCTATTGGCCCAACAAGGACGACACCACAAATTTCGCGAAATTAGTAAAAAAACAGGACAAACTGGACGTAAGGGGATAAAAATGAAAAGACCTATCCTGATTCCTCCGTGCCCAGGCTGGAAAGAGGACTTCAACCTCCCAAACGCCCCGACTAAAGTCGACCCTTCTCCCATACTGCTAAATTCAAACCATCAAGACGACATCTACCTAGAGATACCTCGCAACTCAGTCAACACTGGAGGACTATTAACCCTGTGCATTCCATTAAGCATTACAACAATCATTCTTGGCGCAAGAATAATAGCAACCAGCATTCAGCACAATGACTACGAGTCACTATTAACCATATCAATACTAATATCCATTATAACTTGGCAGGTAGCAATATATTTTCGCCTAGTCCGCACCGCCCCGCGCGACGAGCCAATACGTTTCAACCGTGCCCGTCAAAAAGTCTACGCTTACAACTTTACGTTCTGTTGGTGGAACCCTTTCATCCCATGGCCAATAAAAATCGTCAGCTACGACTGGAAGGATGTACGCGCCGAACGCTGGAGAAAACAGGCAGTCACCCACCAAGGCTCGCACCTCGTGAAGACAGGGATTATGTTGTCCGTCGTCGAACCGGGTACCAACAAGGTAATCGACCGGTTCTCTTTGAGTAATACGTACGGGGAAGAGTCCATCTGGGCCTACATCTGCACTTACATGCAACATGGTCTTGATGCTGTTTCACCTGCCCCACACAATGAAGATCACAACCTTCTCCTCTGGTATCAGTTCGCCAAACGCTTGGCACCAGAGGTCAAATGGCCAGAAGCGATAGACCACGAATCCCGCACGACCCCACACACAGCTCCACTTAAAAAGGTTGAGTTGCCATGAGGCCGCGGAAGTCGTCACCGGCCCTATCCATAGGGAATTAGCGACGGGATCAGCGAGAGCAATGCCACGCGTATGCCTATTCGTGTGATTGCCCGAGTGTGAAGTGAAACCTGGTCGTGCCACCCAACAACTGGACTCTTGAGTAAGCAGGCACTGAAGGCTAGCGCCAGCTTTCCTTCACCACCTTGCGCCGCCCGCCAAGAATCACCCAACCCATCACCAACAACAGGCTCTCGACCACAAACGCCAGCACGAACCCGCTGCCGATCCCCCAGCCGATCGCCTCGGGCACCAGCAGGATCTGATAGCTGTAGCCCTTGAGCGTCTCCTCGCGCAGTGCCGGCTCCGGCTGTACCAGCACATGCCAGGTGCGGCTCACCCACGAGCCTTGCAGGGCCTGCCATTCATGCTCGAGCAACTGGTTGCGGATCAGCAGGCTCTCGATGCTGTTGGCATCGCTGGTGAACACCGGATCGTCGCTGCCCCGGTAATGCCGCACCAGCGCTTGCAGGTCACCGCTGAAGAAGCGCTGCGCGGTCTGGCGGAAGCCGTCGAGCGCCTGGCGCGATTCGAGCAGGTGCGCCTCGACGCGCTGGCTGTAGTCCTTGACCAACCCCGGCACCTGGAGACCGGCCAGCAGGCCGAAGGTGAACAACAGCAAACGCAGGTAACTTCTGAACATGCAGCTTCCTTAGCTTTGGCCGTGGGCAATGCACTCGCCATGCCGCCACAAGCCCCACTGACCCGGCTCGTAGCGGTTCCAGGTCTCATTCTCGGTCAGAGGCTCGGTGGCGATCACCGTGACCACGTCGTTGGGAGTGGTTTGCGTGTGGAAGTCGACGATCAGGTCGACATCCTTCAGCCGTGCCGCGCCGAACGGTGCGCGGCGGGTGATGTGCACCAGTTTGGTCGAGCAGAAGCAGAACAGCCAGTCGCCGTCGCTGAGCAGGCAGTTGAACACGCCTTGGCCACGGTACCCGGCGCAGGCTTCGACCAGCACCGGCAGCAGTTGCTCGACCTCGACCGGTTCGGGGAAGGCTTCGCGCACGCGGTTGAGCAGGTCGCAGAAGGCCGCTTCGCTGTCGGTGTCGCCGATCGGCCGGTAGAACGTGCGCTGGCCAGTGAAATTACCCAGCTGGCCGTTGTGCGCGAAGCACCAGTTGCGGCCCCACAGCTCACGCACGAACGGGTGGGTGTTGGACAGGCAGACCTTGCCGACGTTGGCCTGGCGGATATGGCCGATGACCACTTCGCTCTTGATCGGGTAACGCTGTACCAGGTTGGCCACTTCCGACTCGCTGCTCGCCGCCGGGTCCTGGAACAAGCGCAGGCCGCGCCCCTCGTAGAAACCGATGCCCCAGCCATCGCGGTGCGGGCCGGTGCGCCCGCCGCGCTGCATCAGGCCGGTGAAGCTGAAGACGATGTCGGTGGGGACGTTGGCGCTCATGCCCAGCAGTTCGCACATGTTGCGGCTCCTGGCTTAAAGACGGGGTTCGACGCGGCCCGGCCCGGGGCCGGAGCGGCGCACGGGGGCGGGGGGCGGATCGTCGCGGTAGCGGTCTTGACGGTTGGCGGCCAGGGACGCTTCGGCCACAACCTCCTCCTCTTCCTTGGCCTGGCGCTGGGCGACGGCCTCACGCTGGGCGCGGCGCTCGCGGGCACGCTTTTCCAGCGGCCAACGGATCAGCACGAAGACGATGTACAGGGCAAATGCGAGCATGCCGTACATGGCCAGGTCGGAGGCGGCGCGCCAGGCGTTGTTGCCGACCTTGAAGGCGACGTCCAGCGCGGTGATGGCGATGGCCGGGGCGAAGCTTTCCTTGACCGGGTCGACGATGGTCGGCGAAAACAGCAATACGGCGATGATCACCCGCAGCGGCTCGCGCAACCAGCGCCACATCCAGCCGGTCAGCTTGAAGCCCACCAGCAGGCAGCCCAGGGCGGCAACGGCGTACAGGCCCCAGGCGAGGGTATAGTCGTGTTCGGTCATGGTGTGGGTGCAAGCCAGGCAAAGAGATGCCTATGATAAACACTTTTCCCGGCGCAGGCTGCCCCCCGCCCCGCAAGGGACCTGCAGCGGCCCTTCGCGGGGCAAGCCCGCTCCCACCTCCAGACCTCGATCAGGCGTGGGAGCGGGCTTGCCCCGCGATGGGGTCCACAATCGATGAGATCACCCATGCCCCTACCCCTTCCCGCCCCGATCGCCCATCAAGCCGAAGGCCACGACCCCTACGCCTGGCTGCAGCAGCGCGACACCCCCGAGGTCCTGGCCTACCTGGAAGCGGAAAACGCCTACCAGCAAGCCGTCCTCGCCGACCAGGCGCCGCTGCGTGAACAGCTGTTCGAAGAGATCAAGGGCCGCATCCTCGAGACCGACCTGTCGCTGCCCTCGCCCTGGGGCCCGTACCTGTACTACACCCGCACCACCGCGGGCGACGAATACCCGCGCCATTACCGCTGCCCACGCCCGGCCGACGACAGCAACACCGTCGATGAAAGCCGCGAGGAGCTGCTGCTCGATCCCAACGCCCTGGCCAATGGCGGCTTTCTTTCCCTCGGCGCCTTCAGCGTCAGCCCCGACCACCGCCTGCTGGCCTACAGCCTGGACACCAGCGGCGACGAGATCTACACCCTGTACGTCAAGGACCTGGCCAGCGGCGCGCTGAGCGCCCTGCCCTTCGACGACTGCGACGGCAGCATGACCTGGGCCAACGACAGCCAGACACTGTTCTTCGCCGAACTGGACGACACCCACCGCCCCTGGCGCCTGCGCCGCCACACCTTGGGCGAGGCTGGCGCCATCACGGTGTTCGAGGAGCCCGACGGACGCTTCTTCCTGCACTGCTACCGCGCCAGCTCCGAGCGCCAGCTGGTGCTGCTGCTCAACAGCAAGACCACCAGCGAGGCCTGGGTGCTCGATGCCACCACGCCACAGGCTGATTTCACCTGCCTGGCGCCGCGGGTCGAAGGCCATGAATACTTCCCCGACCACGGCCAGCTCGACGGTCAGTGGCGCTGGTTCGTGCGCAGCAACCAGGACGGCATCAACTTCGCCCTGTTCCACGCACCGGCCGACAGCGTGCCGACCCGCGATCAGTGGCAGGTGCTGGTGCCGCACCGCGACGACGTCATGCTCGAAGGGCTCAGCCTCAATGCCACGGCGCTGTCCCTGAGCCTGCGCGAAGGCGGCCTGCCGATCATCGAAGTACACCCGCAAGGCCTGCCGGCCTACCGCGTCGAGCTGCCGGACGCCGCCTACAGCCTCTACGTGCAGGACAGCCTGGAATTCGCCAGCACACGCATCCGCCTGCGCTACGAAGCGCTCAACCGCCCAGCACAGGTGCGCCAGCTGGAGCTGGCCACGGGTGACCAGCAGGTGCTCAAGCAGACCCCGGTGCTCGGCGTGTTCGACGCCGACGACTACGTCAGCCAGCGCCTGTGGGCGGTGGCCAAGGATGGCACGCGGGTGCCTATCAGCCTGGTGCGCCGCCGCGTCGACGAGGGCAAGTGCGTGCCGCTCCACCTCTACGGCTATGGCGCCTACGGCGAGAGCCTAGACCCGTGGTTCTCCCACGCCCGCCTGAGCCTGCTGGAGCGCGGCGTGGCCTTTGCCATCGCCCATGTGCGCGGCGGCGGCGAGCTGGGCGAGGCCTGGTACCGGGCCGGCAAGCAGGAGCACAAGCACAACAGCTTCGACGACTTCATCGCTTGCGCCGAACACCTGATCACCGAAGGCGTGACCACCCGCGAACGCCTGGCCATCAGCGGCGGCAGCGCCGGTGGCCTGCTGATGGGCGCGGTGCTCAACCTGCGCCCCGAGCTGTTCCGCTGCGCCATCGCCGAAGTGCCGTTCGTCGATGTGCTCAACACCATGCTCGACCCCGAGCTGCCGCTGACCGTCACCGAGTACGACGAATGGGGCAACCCCGAGGAGCCCGAGGTGTATGAGCGGATCAAGGCCTACGCCCCCTACGAGAACGTCAAGGCGCAGGCCTACCCGGCGCTGCTGGTGGTCGCCGGCTACAACGACAGCCGCGTGCAGTACTGGGAGGCAGCCAAGTGGGTGGCGCGCCTGCGCACGCGCAAGACCGACGACAACCTGCTGCTGCTCAAGACCGAGATGGGCGCGGGTCACGGCGGCATGAGCGGGCGCTACCAGGGGCTGCGCGACGTGGCGCTGGAGTATGCGTTCGTCTTCAATGAGCTGGGCGTGGCGTAAAACGCGATTTTCGTTGTCATAGGGTTCGCAACGGCGAGGGCTTTGCCCTCGTTTCGCGACACAAGGCCGCTCCCACAGGCTCCGCGCTATCCGTGTGGGAGCGGCCTCGTGTCGCGAAAGGGCTGCGCAGCGGCCCCCGACAATCCCAGGACAGCACCCGGTGAGAACAACAACACATGCCCGACACCCAGCACCTGAACGCCGAGATCCGCGACATGCTCATGGACTGCGGCCTGTTCGACACCCTGCAGCCCGGTGACTTCCTCGCCGCCGCCGGCTACTTCAGCCTCACCGCCGTCGCCCAGGGCCAGACTCTGTTCAGCGAAGGCGATGCCGGCACCTTCATGTGCATCCTCCACCGTGGCGTGGTCTCGGTGCGCAAGACCGACGGCAACGGCGCCCAGGTGGAGATCGCCACCCTGCGCAAGGGCCGGGCCTTCGGCGAGATGGCCGTGCTCGACGGCGAACGCCGCTCGGCCACCTGCGTGGCCGCCAGCGACTGCCAACTGCTGACCCTGGGCAAGGACGCGCTGGAAAAGATGCTCAACGAAGCGCCGCGCATCGCCGCCCGGATCATCCGCGCCCTCGCCGTGGCTTTGTCAAAACGCCTGCGCATGCAGGATGGCCAGCGCCTGGCGCAACAGGTCTAACGGCCCTTGTCAGGCGGTTTCGGCGGGTCCTGGCTCAGCCCAGGCAACGGCTGGTCCTTGGGTGGCCCCGGCAGCGGCATCGGCGGCAACAGCGGCGCGCCCGGCCGGTTGGCGCCGGCCTTGGGCGGCGTACTCGGGGTGATCTGCGGGTAAGGTGTCGGCGTCGCGGTACCGGGCGCCCCGGGAACCGTCGTGAGCGGCCGCTGCTGGCCCGCGGCGTCGGCCGTGGATACTGCGCCAAGCAACAGCGCGGCGAGGATCGCATGCAGCATGTGCAGCCTCCTGTCAGAAACCTTCCTACATGCTACGCCCAACGGCGCGATTTTGCCTGTCCGCCCGCCCCACAGGCGCGCTAGACTCAAAGGCATAACCGTCATTGCCCTGATCAGAAAAAAGGTAACACCATGAGTTCCACCTCCGACGCCACCGCCCGCCTCGACCGCATCCTCGCCGACGCCAAGCGCGACAAGGAAATGGGCTACCGCGACAAGGCGCTGAAGATGTACCCCCACGTCTGCGGCCGTTGCACCCGCGAATTCTCCGGCAAGCGCCTGTCGGAACTGACCGTGCACCACCGCGACCACAACCACGACAACAACCCCCAGGACGGCTCCAACTGGGAGTTGCTGTGCCTGTACTGCCACGACAACGAGCACGCCCGCTACACCGACCAGCAGTATTTCAGCGAAGGTTCGCTGAGCACGCCGAAAGTCGCCGTGGCCACCCACAACCCGTTCGCCAACCTGGCCGCGCTGATGAAGAAGGACTGAACGTCGATTCACGCCCCCGGCGTGCCGGCAAGCCCGTATAATCGCGCTCTTTTTTTGCGAAGGGCCCCGACACGTGGCGAACAAACGGTACAGCTGCATCGGCCTGTTCAACCCCAAATCCGCGGAAAACGTAGGCTCGGTGATGCGCGCCGCGGGCTGCTATGGCGTCAACTCGGTGTTCTACACCGGCAAGCGCTATGAGCGCGCCCGCGACTTCGTCACCGACACCAAGCGCGTGCACTACGACATCCCGCTGATCGGCATCGACGACCTGCAGCGCATCATTCCCCTGGGCTGCACCCCGGTGGCCGTGGAGCTGGTGGAAGGCGCACGGCCATTGCCTGAGTACACCCACCCGGACCGGGCGATCTACATCTTCGGGCCTGAGGATGGCTCGTTGAGCGAAGACGTGCGGGGCTGGTGCGAAGAGACGATCTACATCCCGACAGAGGGCTGCATGAACCTGGCGGCGACGGTGAATGTGGTGCTGTACGACCGCATGGCCAAGGGCTTGAACACCCGTTCGGGGCCGAAGTTCAAGTAGCCATCACGCCTTGCGCCCCCCAATCCGGCTCCCGTGCAAGCCAGGCGTCTACGCGGCGAAGCCGTTGTGCTTTTGCTTTGGCTTCTAAGCGCGCGATATTCCAGGCGACACAAATTGCGACTTCAGGAGGCCGAACGCAGGCCTTGCGGAGGGAGGTGACGGGCATGGATGCCCGTCAAGCGCTGGGGCCCAG
>NZ_JABWRI010000059.1:0-8030 GCF_014268865.1 Pseudomonas sp. BW16M2
GTCATCCAGTACGTCAACGCCGATCCCGACCAGCCGATGATCACCGGGCGCACCTACTGCGGCAACCAGCGGCCGCCCTACGAACTGCCCAAGCACCGCACGCGCATGACCATCAAGAGCAAGACCCACAAGGGGCAAGGCTTCAACGAGCTGCGCTTCGAGGATGAGCTGGGGCAGGAAGAGGTGTTCATCCATGCGCAGCGGGATCAGAACAATGTGGTCAAGCATGATGAGACCACGCAGGTTGGCAATGATCGCTCTGAACGAGTCGGGCGAGATGAACAGATCACTCTCGGCCGCAACCGTAGCGAGGAAGTGGGTAATGACGAGCATCTGGTAATCGGCAGAGATCGTCATGAGCAAATTGGCCAGGATGACACGCTGGAGGTCGGTCGCCACCGCACCATCATTACCGGCCAGGATCGCACCGAACAGGTCGGCAATCATCGCTATGACAAGACCACCGCAAATCACTCGGTAGAGGTTGGCGGCAATCTGGAGCAACAGGTGGCCGGTCATGTCGCGCTGAGGGCCGGACAAGCCATTCGCCATGAAACCCAGGTCATTGAACTCAACGTATCGCAAAGCCTTGTCATCAAGGCACCAGGAGCGACGCTACGTCTCGACGCAAGCGGCATGACGCTCGACGCCATCGCGATAAACATCAAAGGCCCGGTAACCCAGACAGGGGTGGGCGGTTCACGCCAACTGGCGATCAACGCGACCCCGGAGCCTGGGGAAGCCATCTGCGTCAGCTGTTTGCTCAAGGCCATCGCAGAGGGTCGGAATGTCGTTCGCATGGAAGGGGAAGGCGAATGAAAGGTACCTTCTACGACCGGCTATTGGCTCCCTTGTATCAATCGGAGCGCTATCGGCTATCCACCCTCCTCGAACTGTCACGGCTTGACGACGAACAGCTGGAAAAGCTCGGGCAGCGAAAAGAGGTGTTGCACTCACTGATGCCGCAGAAGGCGCTCAGCCATTTGCAGCAGGTCGGTACTGTCCTGTGCGCTCCAGACGCCAGCGCTCGTTTGCAGGGCCAGTCCGACTTTTTCTGGCAGCTCACCGACCTGTGCAAGGATGCCATCTGTGGCTGGATCGTCAGCGCGCTGCCGGCCAAGGACCTGGCCGCACATCTGGCACAGGCCAACACCCTTCTGGCCCCAGACGGCCATCGCTACCTGTTGCGCTATCACACCGAGCAGGGCCTGCGTGTGCTGCACGCTCGTCAGGATCTACCCGACATCCTCGACTGGCTAGCCCCTATCCATACCTGGTGGGTGCCCTACCCCGATGCCGCCCGGCAACTCTGGTACGACTTTTCCGGCGGCGACCAGCCTGAGGTCAGAGCGCTCGATGGCCTCAGGCTTGATCAGGCCTGTTGGCAGTCGCTGGCAGGAGATGCACTGGCGTATCAGCTTGCTGACCGACTCAAGCACAACCTGCGCGCGAGCGGCAAACCTGAACAATGTCATGTTGTTCGCCTGGGCCTCGCGCAGAGGCTCCTGGCCTTTGCACGTGAATCAGGCCTCATACGGCAGGAAGACCAGATCACCTATGTGACCTTCATGGCGCTGCTGGGTGAGGGCCTGACGAGCGATCCCGTCTGGCAAGCCGCCATAAATGACGCCCTCGACAAGCAAACGTCGCTTGTCGAGTCGGTAAAAACCCACCTGCATGAACAGCTTCGCTGAGGACATCGGATGTTCGACTTCAACAAATTGCTCGAAATCACTCGGCAGAACTGCGAGGCCCTGGAAGCCCCCTTCGCCAGCGGGCCCGCCGTCCATTGCACGCGCACCTTCACCATCCTGCCCCTGCGCTATGCGGCCGTTGGCGGCACTACTGGCCAACGCCTGCGCTTGCCCAGCCTGCCCGATCACCTGCGCCACCCCTACAGCGTTGCCACGCTCCAGCATGCCGACTATGCCATCCGGCCACTGCGCCAAGGCTTCCTGTACGTCATGGAGAAACGCAAGCGCAGCGGGCAGCACAGCCTGCACCCGCCCTATCGCATTGCGGCGAACGGTTCATTGTCGCTGGTTGCCCCCGGGCAGTCCGAGCCGGACGCCACAGACGCCCACACCCTGCGCGATATGATTCGCAACACGGCCTTGGCGTTCAACGTCCATGACCTCGAAGACCTGGCTGAGCTGCGCCTGTTCTACAGCCCCGACCCGTTGACCGAAGCGGCCCAGCAGCAACTGCTGCGTCGACGCGACAGGCTGCCGGCCGTGGATGTCGCCGCCTTCACCGGCCTTGGCTGTCCGACACCCAGGCCTTATGTGCTGCGCCATGACCAACTGGATCTGGTCGCCGATTTCGCTGCGGAAACCGACAGCTCATTGCGCAAGCTGCTGGACAACCAGCTGTTCAGTGAAACCAGCGTCCACTCGCTGACGGCGGCCCGGTACATGCTGGGCCCGGTTGCCGGCAAACCCGAAGCTCGTGGTATCGCGGTGGTGGTGGAGGATGCCATCGGCATCACCCAGCAACTCAATGCCTGGCGCAACGCGGGCATGGAGCACCTGAAGGATTGGCTGGAAGCCACGGAGTCGGTCGCGGGAAAACCCGGCCCCAGCAACGAGCGCAAGGTGCTGGTCGCCCAGGCCTTCACCGAACTGCATCAGCAATTCAGTGAGCGCAAGGTCGCCGCGCTGGTCGACCGTCACAAAGAGGCCATGCGCGCCCACCTCGCCGGTGCCGATCAGGGCGCCAACCCGCAGATGGCCGCCTGGTGGGCGCAGGCCAAGGAAGGCATTCTCGATACCGCAGGCGCACTCAGGCGCCAGGACCTTGAGGCCCGGGCGAACAACGGCGAGTTTGCCCGGCAGTTCGAAACGCGCTACCTGCCACACGTCGACCTCAAGGCCATGCACGACCAGCTTGCCTGGTTCGAATCCCACGGCCTCGAGGCGCAGCGCCTGGCCGACGTGAGGGCCGACGACCATCTCGTCTGGCTGCAATCTGAGCAACTGCTCGCGGCCCTGGCCTACTACGACGAGAACGACCTGCGCAGCGGCCTGTGCTTCGCTCACCAGACCGGGCTCAGCGTGGTCGGCATGGAGGGCGTGTCGGCCGGGGCACGGCTGCTCGCCCAGTGGTGGCATGCCGACACGCTGACGCCCGACAACCTGGCCCTGCGTTCCTTCGTCTTCAACCAGCGCGCCATTGCCGAGGTGCTGGAGCAGACACGTCAGACACTGCAAGCACTGCCGCCGGAATACGATCACTGGCAGCAGGTAGACACCTCGCTCAAGTACGCCAAGGAACTCGCCTCGCAGTTCAGCCGGGTGGACGGCCACCTCGACCAGCTGGCCCAGCACAGCGCCCTCAACACCGCCGGCGCCTTGGCCTGGCTGGGTCAACTGGGGCGCCAGAGCCTGCAGGCCGGCGCCCCCGGCAACATGGATCGCCTGCTGTACCGGCGCCTGGGCACCTACCTCATCGCCTCGCTGGGCGAGCAAGCCCTCAACCTGCGCCTGAGCGAACACGCACTCGAGGGTGACACCCCCTCGCGAGGACGGGTGGCCGCCCCCATGGTCCGACGCCTTGATCGCGCCTATGTGGAGACGTTGCAGGGCGCTCATGCTCATTCGTTCTATCGGCTTCGGCTGGCCAGTGGGCTGCTCCTGCTGGAGGCGGGGCTGCTCCTGTTGCAGGGGCAGCGGGATGACAAGGACCGGCGTTTCTGGAGCGAGGTGGTGGCCGCTGGATTGGCCAGTGCGGCGGCGGGGTTCGAGCTACTGGCGGTGGGCACGGAACAGACCCTGCTGGGCGTCGGGCGGAACAGCGCGATTGCGCGGGGAGCGGACATCAGCCTGGGGCGTTATCGGCTATGGGGGGCGGGATTGGCGACGGTGGGTGGCGTTGTCAGTATTGCGTGGGACGTTTCAGATGCCGAAGAAGCAAAAATCAGATCCAAATCAATGCTTGCCGCAGCATACAGGACAAGAGCAGTATCTACGATCGCCCTAATTCTGGGGCAGGGAGGAATTGCGTTTTCACAAGCGAGTGCGTTTTTCCATTGGCTATCAATGAGTGCCAATCAAACATGGAAAAGCAGCTTATTCTCCACTTTTTCCACACTCTCCGCAGAATTGGCAGCCAACCGTGCCGCCATGATGTTTCTGAGTCGCTTGAGCTGGATAGGCGGCGCCATTGTGTTGGCCACCACTATAACCTTACTCATTATCGATGACGACGCATTAGAGAAGTGGTGTAGCAAATGCTGTTTCCGCCTTAAACCATCAGACAAAGGATACATAAAGGACACCGAAGAACTCAAAGCGTTGTTTAATGCCATGAGCGAGGTGATCTAATGTATTTTATTGAGTGGTTCGCATGGCTGGCAGCCATACACCCTAAAGAGAAACGCGAAGCCTTTAAAAGGCAGAACAAAACAATCAGGAATAGAGGGGTGTATGAGAGCGAAGACGAAGAATACGTTGCAGCCGCAAAAAAATCAGTATGCGAAACCCCAAAGAGCCGTGGCCCAGTCTACGTGTACAACGAGCATGTGCTCGAAATGCGCTGCGGCATGTGGGAAGACAAACGTGGCTTGATCACCATCCTTTCCCTTACAGTCATAGCGGTAATCACATTCGAGTTCTATTTCACCACTGATTCCATTAAGAAATTAATCGCATTGACCTACAACTATCAAGGTGAACCGTATGGGGAACTCCTAGTCACCACAATTTTCTTTCTCTGCTTGGACCCATGGCTCTTATGGCTTTACCTAAAGTATGGTTTTCGTTTCACACGTTTTGAAATGTTCACGTCACGCCACTTGTTGATACGCTTCAACCGTACCACTCAACAGGTCTACCTTCATCGTCCTGTCTACTGCGGTGGGATCGTCACGCTGCCGTGGAACGGCGTATCGTCCAGCGGCTCTGATAAAAAGTATGCTCCACCGGGTGGTATGGGCATGCCGCTGGAACTCACATGGTCGCCCGTGTTCACTGGCACGCTACGTCCCGAACTGATCTGGGTAGGCAAATCGGCCAACAATTTCACGGAGCTTCAAGCCGAATGGGAGTTTATCCGTCGCTTCATGGATGAAGGCCCAGAGGGACTACCGCCCCCCCACATCACCTCGCATTTCCCTTGGCCCTGGCAAGCCTTCACACCTCAGTTCGAAGGCCTGACCCACTACTTCCGCAGTTCCTCACGCGTCCTCAAGTGCGGTCTGGTGCTGCTCTCTCCTGCCTTCCTGATCATCGGAACAGGCCACTGGCTGAGTCTCCTGCTGTGCTGGAAGCCTCGCTGGCCCAAGATCATCCGTGAAGCCGGCCTGCCGGGAAAACCCGTCCCGGCAGTGACCACCGTTGACGATTACCCACCCCATATCCAGGAGAGGCTGCGGGAAAACGCCTACCTCTGGGCCATACGCCCAGGCAAACGGCCGGAGAGGAAACCCCGTGCCTCTAAACGTCGGCCCAAGAGCCCAAGTCAAATTCCTGATATCGAGAAGGATGCGCCCCATGAGGTCGACAGTATCGATCAGCCGTAGAGATCAGGCTGATCCCAGTCGGCATGGAGGATGTAGCATCCAGGGGACGATCACTCGCCCAGTAACGGCTTCCATCGGCGCCCGGCAGATGATCGGCTACGTGCACAGCGCGGCGCTGCTGCGTTTTGCCGGGCAGCACATGACGCAGCTCGTCGTGCCGCTCAGGGCGGGCGAATACCTGAAGCTGCTCAACGAAGGCCTGCAGGCGCGCACCGATGCGCTGCGGGGCCAGCTGGACCAGGCCTTTCGCAAACCCGCCGCGCACAAGGTCAACGCCATGCTGCTCAGCGGCGCCATCACCGCGGCGGTGTCCGGCAAGCACGGCAAGGTCGTGGAACTGGTGCTCTGGACTATGGAGAGCGCCGAGGATCTGCAGGCCCGGTTGCAGCACCTGCAGGCCAGCGCGGGTACCGGCGCTGGCGAGGCGTTGCGCAGCGTGCGCATAGGGGCAGACAGCCTGCAATACCAGGCCGCCCACAGCCTGCGCCTGCTCAGCCTGAGCGCGGAGCAGACCCGCGCCCTGGCCCGTGAGGCCATGGACAACCTGCGCAGTGGCTTGTCTGGCCTGGGGCCGGGCCGTGCGGACTTGATGTTGAGCCTGGGTGGGTTGTGGTTTCAGCAGGACAGCCTGCGCAGGAATCATGACGCGCTGACCGCGATCCCAGGCAATGCAGAGGCCGAAGCGTTGGCAGCGGTCTGGTCGTCGTCCATTGGGGTTTTGGGGTTGAGTATTGAGGCGACAGGGAAAGCGATCGAGATATTGCGGCCTGCCCGGGTCGCCGTGACGGCGGGCTCGACATTGATGCAGGGGACGCAACTTGTGAGGTACGGTGGTGCAATCGCGGCCGTGGCCGGATTTGCCGATAGTGCCAACTATGTATTAGCGGCTCAAAGAACAGCCTCCCAGGGAGATAACCCATCCACAATATCCTATTATATTGCCGGAGGACTTGCATTTCTCTCAGCAGGTGCAGGTGTAAGCACACTTTACTTTGGCACTGCTTTCCTAGGGCCTGTAGGGTTTGCACTAATACTTGCACTTTCGGCCTACACGTTTGCTTCGATAGCTAAAAAAGATGAATCGTCCCCACTGGAAATCTGGGCACGCCAGTCCAGATGGGGGCTACCCGATTCGAATCGCGAGTGGCAGACCGCCGATGAAAGTGACAACTCCATAGGTGCTCTCAATGCAGCCCTATTGGGTATTACTGCGCACGTTTCAATAGACATAACATTCAAAGAAACACACCCACCAAAAACGATAGAGCCGTTCGTCACGCTGAGGGACAGCTTCTCGGCTCCACTCGAAACACGTCTGAACTACACAATAACCATTCCTAACTTTGTTCACGGACAGGCAAGATACGAATGGACGGTGGTAGTTTATTCACCGGGTAGAAACACAGTACCGACCGTGTACTCGGGAGACAGCGACAAGGCAAAAACCGAGCTGCATGAGAGCACCGGTAGTTCAGAGGACAGTTCTCGCCAAGGAAAGACTCTAAGAATAGAAGGGAGTACACCAACCGCAGATTTCAAAACTATCGACGCCTTTGAGTTAACAGTCAGCTATTGGCCCGACAAGGACGACACCACAAATTTCGCGAAATTAGTAAAAAAACAAGACAAACTGGACGTAAGGGGATAAAAATGAAAAAACCTATCCTGGTTCCTCCATGCTCAGGCTGGAAAGAGGACTTCCATCCTCCATTCACCTCTTCCAATGTCGCACCATCCCCCACACTATTAAGTGCAAACTACCAAGACGACACCTACCTGGAAGTATCACGACATTCAATAAGTGCTCGAGAGATACTGTTTGTGCTAGCACTAGCCACTATTCCAGTTCTTATCCTGATCACTTACGCAGTAGTCGATAGCGCAATATATAGTCTGTACAATCTTATGCTGGCCGGAATCCTTACACTACTTGCAGGCATATGGCAGACAACTTTATTCCTTCGCGCAGCCAGCATGCCCCCGCGCGATGAACCAATACGTTTCAACCGTGCCCGCCAAAAAATTTACGCCTACAATTTCAATTTCTGTTGGTGGAACCCCTTCATTCCATGGCCAATAAAAATCGTCAGCTACGACTGGAAGGATGTACGCGCAGAACGCTGGAGAAAACAAGCCGTAACCCATCAAGGCTCGCACCTCGTAAAAACAGGGATCATGCTGTCCATCGTGGAACCAGGCACCAACAACGTCATCGACCGGTTCCCTTTGAACAACTTATACGGTGAAGCGTCGATCTGGGCCTATATATGTACTTACATGCAACATGGCGTCTCCGCTGTTCCACCAGCCCCTCTCAATCGAGATCACAACGATCTCCTCTGGTGCCAATTCGCCATGCGTCTGGCGCCAGAGGTCAAGTGGCCTGAGGTGATTGATCACGAGTCGCGAACCAGCCCACAGTCCGTTCCACCTGTAAAGGTAGCGTTGTCATGACGCATGCTTTTGATCAGATCTTCAGTTACTGGCTCGACAAGGGTAATACCGCAGTTCT
>NZ_JABWRI010000006.1:0-233978 GCF_014268865.1 Pseudomonas sp. BW16M2
GGAGCGAGGATTTTTTGGTGACTTTTTGATCCTTCAAAAAGTTACCCGCCGTAAGGGCGGAAAGGTGAATAAGCGTCAACATCGCAAATGAATGCACATACAACTCTCAACACCAACTGAAACAACCAAACAACCAAACAACCAAACAACCAAACCAAAGAAACTCAAAGCCGCTGAAGAATCAACTCCCCCGAGCCCCCAGCCAACCCAGGCTGCCCGGCCTGCCCAGGCCGCCCATTGCCCCCAGCATCAGTCCGATAAACCAAACACCCCTTACTAGCCCCACCCAAACCAGCCTTCCCAGCAGCCCCCGCCTTGCCCGGCGCACCACCATCAAGCCTCACCACAATCCGCTCCTGCGCAAACCCCTCAGGCACCGCCAGACGAACCCGCCCACCGGAAGCCCCATCATGCCCGTTGCCACCATCATCACCATTGGCCCCACGGCTGGCCTGCCCCCAGGTACAACCCCCAGGCTTGCCATTGGCCCCATCAAGCCCAACATACCCAGGCGCCCCAGCCCCGCCGCGGGCATCGATCGACAGCCGATCCGCCTCCAGCGCCTGCAACCGCAGATCCAGGTTACGCCCCGGCCGTGCCGCGCGCTCATAGGTCCCAGGCGCCCCGGGCGCGCTGAACTCGCTGCCCTCACCCAGGTAGGCACTCAAAGCCTCGATACTCAGGTCCCGCTCGGCCGGCGCAATGGCGATCCGCGCATCGCGCCCCAGTTCGAGCCGGTCGATCTTCAGTTCGGTAAGCGTGGCCGGCAGCAGCAACGTCGCCGAATCGGCCACCCGCAACTGCTCCAGGTGCACGCTGGCCGCCTTGTTGGGCAGACGCAGCATCGAATGGGCGGCGACCTCCAGGCTTTCGGCCTGGACCAGGGGGCTGGCCAGTGCGGCCAGCAACATCAATTTACGCATGGCTCGACGCCTCCTGCGGACGGGGGATGGACATGACGTGGAAGATACCGGTCAGCAGGATCTGCAGGCGGTCGAACCAGCGATGGCTGCGCCCACGCAGGCTGCCATTGAAACACAGCACCTCCAGCGCATGCAGCGACAGCAGGACGATACCTGCGGCATTGATCAGCAGATTGAGCGGCAACGGCTGTGGCATGAACAGGTTGAACAGCACCACGCCCCAGAACGCCACCGTCAGAGCCTTGCCCAGGCCCAGGATGAACTTCATGTCCGGCCCCCATGGATTGTTGTTATGTCGGCGCGGCCCGTTCGAGCAGGCCGCGCCGGCAACAGTAACCCTACTGCCAGGGCATGCGCCAGAGGGCTTCAGTTCAGGTGCAGTTCCACCCGTCGGTTGCGCGAGCGGCCCTCATCGGTGTCGTTGTCAGCCACCGGCTCGCTCTCGCCACGGCCCTGGCTGGTCACCTTGTTCGGCGCCAGCCCTTGGCTGATCAGGTACTCGGCAACACCGCTGGCGCGGCGCTCGGACAAGCGCTGGTTGTAGCTGTCCGAGCCCACGCTGTCGGTGAAACCGATGACCTTGACACTGGCCACGCTGGGGTCGTTGAGCTTGGGCAGCAAACCTTGCAGGCGCTGCTGAGCGCCCTGGGTCAGCTCGGCGGAGTCGAAGGCGAACAGCACCTGGCCCTGGTCATCGAGCGTGATCACCTCCGGGGTTGCCGCCGGCTCCGGTTGAGGTGCCGACGCCGGATACTGCGGCAACGGGCAGCCCATGTGATTGACCTGGGTGCCTGCCGGGGTGTCCGGGCAGCGGTCGCGGCGGTCGAATACGCCATCGCCATCCTCGTCGCCATCCTGGGCATAGCAGATCAGGCCGCCGGCAATGGCTCCGGCAGCACCGGCGCCGGCCGCCCAGGCGGAACTCTCGATGGCGCCCAGGCCGCCGCCGACCAGTCCGCCAAGCAGGCTGCAGATGGGCCAGGTCCTTTGATTGAGGGGCGCGCTGCCATCGCTGTGGGTGGCGCAGCCTGTAAGCAGGCTCGTCGCCACCACCAACGGCAGTGCCGCTTTCGACAAAACACGCATGGTGATTGCTCCTGTGTCACCGGCCGCTACCGGTCACACAGGAGTAAAGACGCGCCCGCGCCACTTCTCAAGGCGCGGGCGCACGGCGGTCAACGCTGGATCTTGATCTCGGTGCGGCGGTTCATGGCGCGGCCATCGGCAGTGGCGTTGTCGGCCACCGGCTGGGTTTCACCAGCGCCCACCACCGAGACGAAGCTGGCACGCGGTACGCCGCTTTCGACCAGGTAGTTGGTCACAGACTGGGCACGACGCTCGGACAGCTTCTGGTTGTAGCTGTCGGAACCGACGCTGTCGGTGTGGCCGGAAACGCTCAGGCGGGCGCCCGGGGCTTCTTGCTTGAGGCGCGTCGCGATGGTGTTGAGGCGCTCCTTGTCAGTGGCGGTCAGGCGCGCCGAGTCGAACTCGAAACGCACATCACGGATGACGATGACCTCTTCCTTCTGCACCACCACTTCCTCGACCACCGGTGCCGGCTCTGGCGGGCAGCCGTTGGCATCGACCTGCACGCCACGCGGGGTGCCGGGGCACTTGTCGCGACTGTCCGGCACGCCATCGCCGTCTTCGTCGCCATCGCCGTGGGCCCAGCAATAGCCGGCCGCCAGGCCGCCACCGAGCAACGCGCCCCAGCCGGCCCAGCTGGAGCTTTCGATCGCGCCCAGGGCCGCGCCACCCACGCCCCCGACGGCAGCACACTTCGGCCAGTCGGTTTTCTGCAAACCTGCACAACCAGTCAACACACTGGTGAGCAGAACCAGGGGTATCGCTGTGCGTACTATGCTCATCTTGTTGCTTCTCCTAGGGGGAATCGGTGCATTACCGATGCTCTGGGAGTAAAGACCGGCGATTACCGCTCTGCCAGCAATAAGCCACGACGTGGCGACGCGCCTCTTTGCCCGATCGCCCAGGACCGCTAGTCTTGAGCGACCTGAATGAGGAATGGCAATGACCGAGGTTTTCTCACAACGCACGCCGCAGCAGGCCCTGGCCGCCCTGCTCGATCGCTTCACCCCGCGCCAGCTGTTGCTGGTGGGCAGCCGCTTCCCGGCCCTGGAGGCCTTCGCCGCCGCCCATCCCGAGACCCGGATCGAGGTCGCCGCGCCCGGTCCGCTCCCCGCCGAACAGGCGGCCCGACGCTTCGACCTGGCGGTACTGGTCGACTGCCTGGAGCACCTGCCCAAGCGCACCGGCCTGGAGCTGCTGGGCGGTATCCGCAACCTCAATGCCAGCAGCATCGCGGTGCTGGCGGATCTGAACGCCTGCGGCTGGCAGGACACCGACTTCTATTCGCTGGCACTCTCGGCCAGCGAGAAATTCCAGCGTGACGAACAGGTGTTGAGCCTGTTCACCTATGATCTGCATGACTACAAGCAGGTCCCGGACTGGCTCAATGCGAAGTTCTGGGCCAACCCTGAAAACTTCGGCAAGTACTGGTGGTGACCGGATGAGTGTCTCGATCTGCCCCTGCGGCAGCGGCAACCTGCTCGACGCCTGCTGCGGGCATTATCACAGCGGCACCCCGGCGCCGGACGCCCAGACCCTTATGCGCTCGCGCTACAGCGCCTACGTGCTGGGCCTGGTGGACTACCTGGTCGACACCACCCTGCCGGCCCAGCAGTCCGAGCTGGATCGCGCCGCCATGGCAGCCTGGAGCGCGCAGAGCACCTGGCTGGGGCTGGAGGTGGAAAGCGCCGAGGTGCTGGGCGGGCAACCCGAGCACGCCTTCGTCACTTTCACCGCGCGCTGGCACGACCTGGAAGGCGACCACCAGCACCGCGAGCGCTCGGCATTCGTCCAGCATGCCGGACGCTGGTACTTCATCGACCCGACCGTGGCGCTCAAGGCCGGTCGCAACGATCCCTGTCCTTGCGCCAGCGGGCAGAAGTTCAAGAAATGCTGCGCCAGTTACCTCGGTAGTTGAACATGCGCCCCCTGGCCCGCCTGCTCACACTCGGCCTGCTGCTGGGCTGGCTGGCGGGCTGCGCCAGTTGGGGCGACGACACCTGGCGCGAGCCACAGCTGCACCTGCTCGAGGTGCAGCCGGTGAAGATGCGTCTGCACCAGCAGGAGTTCGTCCTGCACCTGCGGGTCGACAACCCCAACGACAGCCGCCTGTTCATCCGCCACCTGACCTATTCGGTGCGTCTGGGCGACCTGCTCCTGGCCGAGGACGAGGCCAGCCTGTGGCGCAGCGTTGGCGGCCAGGCCCGGCGCACCTTCAAGATCACCGTGCGCACCAACCTCTGGCAGCACCTCAAGCCCCTGGCGAAGCTGCTCAAGAGTGGGCAACCCCTGCAATACCAACTGCGCGGCGAGCTGGCCACCGGGCTGATCGTCCATCGGGACCTGCACTTGTCGCAAAGGGGTGAGATAATCCCCGGCGATCTACAACCGGAGTAACCCCGCAATGACCCAGCAACCCCATGTCCATGGCCCCGACTGCAACCACGGTCACGACCATGGCCACGACCATGGCCATGTGCACGGCCCGCACTGCAACCACGGCCACCAGGAGCCGGTGCGCAACGCCCTGAAGGACGTCGGCCGCAACGACCCTTGCCCGTGCGGCAGCGAGAAGAAATTCAAGAAGTGCCACGGCGCCTGATCGACGTCGAAGCAGGCCATCGCGGGTCAAGCCCGCTCCCCGGCAAATCGTCGCGGGAGCGGGCTTGACCCGCGATCTGCACGCACCAGCACTACCACTGGTAAATAAAGCTCCCCGGCACCTTGCACGGCGACTGCGCGCTCACTACCTTAGCGCCTTTCAGAACCCCGCCACGCCCTGCAGGAGCCTAGTCATGGCCGCCCCCGTCCTTCCGCCCTTCCCTCTCCGCCTCGGCAGTGCTGCCGCGTTGCTTGGCCTGCTCGCGCTCGGCGGCTGCCAGATGGGTGGTCACCAGGACAGTGTGCTGCCGACGACCGGCGTACAACCGCTCAAGGGCCTGGCGCAGAACGTCTCGGTTCGGCGCAACGCGATGGGCGCGCCGCTGATCGAAAGCAGCAGCTTCCACGACGCGCTGTTCAGCCTGGGCTACCTGCACGCCGGGGATCGCATCGAGCAGATGGTCGCCATGCGCCTGCTGGCCCAGGGGCGCCTGGCCGAGCTGGCCGGGGCCGATGCCCTGGAGATGGACCGCCTGATGCGCGCCGCCAACCTCAAGCAGAGCGCCGGCCAGCTTTACGCCGATGCCTCGCCGCGCCTGAAGCGCTTCTTCGAGGTTTACGCCCGCGGGGTCAACGCCTACCTGTTCCGCTACCGCGACAAGCTGCCGGGCGAGCTCGCCCGCAGCGGCTACCGCCCGGAATACTGGAAGGCCGAGGACTCGGCGCTGATCTTCAGTCTCTACGCCTTCAGCCAGTCGGTGAACCTGCAGGAGGAACTGTCGGCCCTGACCCTGGCGCAGAAGGTCGGTGCCGACAAACTCGCCTGGCTGCTGCCCGGCGCCCCCGACGAGCCACTGGCCGAGGGCGAGGTCGACAAACTCAAGGGGGTGAACCTGGCCAGCCAGCTACCAGGGCTCGGTGCACTCACCGCCGCCGGTCAGCAACTGGCCGACCTCGGCCTGCTGGGCGCCCCAGGCTCGGCCAACCTGGCCCTGACACCCCAGCGCAGCCGCAGCGGCAAGAGCCTGCTGGCCAGTGACAGCCGCGCCACCTGGGCACTGAGCCCGATACAGATCCATACCACCAAGTACCGGGTCGCAGGCCTGTCGCTGCCAGGCCTGCCGATCGTGCTGGCCGGCTACAACGGCAAGCTGGCCTGGAGCAGCAGCGCGGTAATGGCCGACAACCAGGACCTGTTCCTCGAGCAGGTACGGCGCCAGGGCAACCAGCTGAGCTACCTTGCCGACGGCAAGTGGCAGCAGGCCCGCGCACGCAACGAAACCTTCTTCGTCCGCGGCCAGCGCCCGCAGCGCGAGGTGATGTACGACACCCGCCACGGCACCCTGCTGCCGGGCCATGGCAGCCTGGCCCTGGCCCTGCACCTGCCGCAGCTCAAGGAGGATCGCAGCCTCGACGCGCTGTTCGACCTGACCCGCGCGCAGAACATCGAGCGTGCCTTCGACAGCACCCGCGAGGTCGCTGCGGCGGCGTTGAACTTCGTGTTCGCCGAGCCCCAGCACATCGGCTGGCAGGTCAGCGGCCGCTACCCCAACCGCCGCGAAGGCCAGGGCCTGCTGCCCTCGCCGGGCTGGGACGGGCGCTATGACTGGGACGGCTACGCCGATGCGATGCTGCACCCCTACGACCAGGATCCGCCCGCCGGTTTCATCGGCCACGCCAACCAGCGCAGCCTGCCCAAGGGCTATGGCATGCAGCTGTCGAGCAGCTGGTACTACCCCGAGCGCGCCGAGCGCATGGCCCTGCTGGCCGGCAACGGTCGTCACGACAGCCGCAGCCTGATGGCGCTGCAGAACGACCAGGTGACGCTGCTGGCCGACAAGCTCAAGCAGATGTTCGACGCACCCGGCATGGCCCAGCCGCTCAAGCAGGCCATCGATGCCCTGCCCGCTGCGCAGCGCGACAAGGCCCGCGATGCCCTGGCCCGACTCAAGGCCTTCGATGGCCGGCTGAGCCCGGTCTCGGCCGATGCCGCGCTGTATGAACTGTTCATGCAGGCGGTCACCCGGCAGACCTTCCTCGACGAACTGGGCCCGGAATCCAGCCCGGCCTGGCAGGCCTTCGTCGGCAATGCCCAGCTGTCCTACTCCGCCCAGGTCGATCACCTGCTGGGGCGCGAGGACAGCCCGTTCTGGGATGATCGCGGCACGCCGCAGAAGGAAGACAAGCCGACCATCCTTGCCCGCAGCCTGGCCGCCGCGGTGGATACCGGCACCGCCCAGCTCGGCACCGATCGCCGCGCCTGGCAATGGGGCAAGCTGCACCAGTACCGCTGGCCGGCACCGGCCTACCACGGCCTGGGCGACAAGCTCGACCGCGCGCCCCTGGCGGCGGGTGGCGACTTCAGCACCCTGGCCCTGACCCCTTATGCCTGGGGGAGCGGCTTCGACACCCAGCTTTCGGCCTCGGCGCGGATGATCGTCGACTTCGGCCAGGCCGAACCGCTGCAGGTACTGACCAGCAACGGCCAGTCCGGCAACCCGGCCAGCCGCAACTACAGCGACGGACTCGATGCCTGGTTCAAGGGCCGCTTCAGCAGCCTGCCGCTGCAACCACAGAACTTTGCCCGGGCCTATGGCAGCCAGCGGTTGACCCTGGTGCCTGGCAAGTAGGTCATTTGGCAGTCCGAGATCAAGCGTCGCGCTGGCGGCGCTCGATCTCATGGTCGATACAGACTCATCGCCCGCCTCCGCTTGCGCCCCGCGATCTGAATAGTGCGCCACTCCCGAAGTTATGCTTCTATCCTTGATCCCAGCCTTCGCCCTAAAACGCTGACATCAGGACCACCATGCACCACTCGACCCACGACCTGCTCTCCCCTGTTCCGGGTATCGCCCGCCAGTTGCACAGTTTCCACTTCGGCCCGCGTGGCGCCGGCAAGGTGTACATCCAGGCCTCGCTGCACGCCGACGAACTGCCGGGCATGCTGGTAGCCTGGCACCTGAAGCAGCGACTCGGGGAAATGGAGCAGCAGGGCCGCTTGCACAAGGAGATCATCCTGGTGCCGGTGGCCAACCCGGTGGGCCTGGAGCAGGTGCTGCTGGACGCGCCGCTGGGCCGTTTCGAACTGCAGAGCGGCGAGAACTTCAACCGCAGGTTCGTCGACCTGTCCGACAGCATCGGCGACCAGATCGAAGGCCATCTCACCCAGGATCCGTCGCACAACCTGGCGCTGATACGCGAATACCTGCGCCGGGGGTTGGATGCCCACCCCGCGCACACGCCGCTGCAGTCGCAGCGCCTGACCCTGCAACGCCTGGCCTGCGACGCCGATATGGTGCTCGACCTGCATTGCGACTTCGAGGCCGTCGAGCACCTGTACACCACGCCGGAGGCATGGCCCCAGGTCGAGCCGCTGGCCCGCTATCTGGGCGTGCAGGCCAGCCTGCTGGCCACCGACTCGGGCGGACAGTCGTTCGATGAGTGTTTCAGCCTGGTGTGGTGGCAGTTGCAGCAGCGCTTCGGCAAACGCTTCCCTATCCCCCAGGGCAGTTTCTCGGTGACCATCGAGCTGCGCGGCCAGGCCGATGTCAGCCACCCCCTGGCGACCCGGGACTGCCAGGCGATCCTCGACTTCCTTACCCATGCCGGGGTCATCGAGGGCCAGCCGGCCCCGATGCCCGCATTGGTGCACCCGGCGACGCCGCTGGCGGCTGTGGAGCCGGTCATGACGCCACTCGGCGGGCTGCTGGTGTTCCACGCCGCGCCCGGCCAGTACCTGCAAGCCGGTGAACTGATTGCCGAGGTCATCGACCCGCTCAACGACCGGGTCACGCCCCTGCGCAATACCCAAGCCGGGCTGCTCTATGCGCGCAGCATCCGGCGCATGGCCACGGCAGGCATGGTGGTTGCCCATGTGGCCGGGGAACAGGTTTGCCGCAGCGGCTACCTGCTGGGCAACTGAGAAAAATCAAGCCACTGGGGCTGGAGGCGGCTCGTCGGGCAGGGTCGGCTCGCCCGGCTCCATCGGCGGGTGCTCGCCAGGTTCCGGCGGCTGCGGCGTGTCGGGATCGGGCTGGTGCGGCACACCACCGGCCTGCATCGGCAGCGGTGTGTGGATCGGCGGATGGGCCATCAGCGACCAGGCCAGCAATCCGATCTGGTTCGGCTGCAGGACGGCCAGCTTGGCACTGATTGCGGGGTCGAGTTTCATCGGCGGCTCCTGACGAGGCCCGGCGCACGGCATGCGCGCCGGGACTTCTCATTGGAGTGCCGGGCGCGGAAACAATTCCCGCGCTTTGTCGGCTCAGGTGCGTGGCAGGGTGACGCCGCGCTGGCCCTGGTACTTGCCGCCACGGTCCTTGTACGAGACTTCACATTCCTCGTCGGACTGCAGGAACAGCATCTGCGCCACGCCTTCGTTGGCGTAGATCTTTGCCGGCAGCGTGGTGGTGTTGGAGAACTCCAGGGTCACATGGCCTTCCCACTCGGGCTCGAGCGGCGTGACGTTGACGATGATGCCGCAACGGGCGTAGGTGCTCTTGCCCAGGCAGATGGTCAGCACGTCGCGCGGGATGCGGAAGTACTCGACGGTACGGGCCAGGGCGAAGGAATTCGGCGGGATGATGCACACGTCGCTCTTGATGTCGACGAAGCTGCCGGCATCGAAGTTCTTCGGATCGACGGTGGCCGAGTTGATGTTGGTGAAGACCTTGAATTCGTCGGCACAGCGCACGTCGTAGCCGTAGCTGGAGACACCGAAGGAAATGACCCGGCTGTCCTGCTCGCCGCGCACCTGGCGCTCGACGAACGGTTCGATCATGCCGTGTTCCTGCGCCATGCGGCGAATCCACTTGTCCGATTTGATGCTCATGGCGGGGTGTCCTGAAGAGTGCGGGGTAAAAAACGAGAGGTGCATCTTACCGGTCCCGACGCCCGGGTTAAAGTTTCCTCGCCCTATCCCGCGCCGGACGGGGCCTGTACAGGCCGCCGATCCGAATTTCATCAAAGCGCTTGTTGGCCATTGGCAGGTTGTGGAAAGTGGGTTAAGGTGGCGCCACTGTGCTGCACGTGACACCGAGAATCTCTAGTTTGATGCACGATCCTGATCGGCCCATCGCTGAATTTTCTGCTCTCTTTGCGCTCAGTCCCGGTCAGGGTGTTTCCTGACCGTTATCAACTTTGTCCAAGGAGACAGAAAAATGTCCAACCGTCAATCCGGTGTTGTCAAGTGGTTCAACGATGAGAAGGGCTACGGCTTCATCACCCCTCAGTCGGGCGACGACCTGTTCGTGCACTTCAAAGCCATCCAAGCTGACGGCTTCAAAACCCTGAAAGAAGGCCAGGCTGTTACTTTCGTCGCTACCCGCGGCCAGAAAGGCATGCAGGCTGAAGAAGTTCAGATCGCCTAAGTCGATCTCGCTTCCTCGCTTTCAAAAAAAACCCGCCATTGGCGGGTTTTTTGTGCCTGAAGATTGATGGCTTTGTAAGCATATCTATTCGTGGGAGCGGGCTTGCCCCGCGATGGCGCCAGCCCAGGCAACCATCATCGCGGGGCAAGCCCGCTCCCACGCCCCTCAGGTCCTGAGCTACCCAGCCCGAATCAATCCTCGCTGATGGTAATGCTCGGCATCGCCGGGGCCGCCGCTTCCTGCAGCACGATCCCCGCCCCCACCTGCCGCGCCAGCTCCTGGTAGACCATGGCGATCTGGCTTTCCGGTTCGGCGATGGCGGTCGGTTTGCCGCTGTCGGCCTGTTCGCGAATCAACATCGACAGCGGCAGCGAAGCCAGCAGCTCGACGCCGTACTGCGCCGCCAGCTTCTCGCCACCGCCTTCGCCGAACAGGTGCTCGGCATGGCCGCAGTTGGAGCAGATATGCACGGCCATGTTCTCGACCACGCCCAACACCGGGATGTTGACCTTGCGGAACATCTCCACGCCTTTCTTCGCATCCAGCAACGCCAGGTCCTGGGGCGTGGTGACGATCACCGAGCCTGCCACCGGCACCTTCTGCGCCAGGGTCAGCTGGATGTCGCCGGTGCCCGGCGGCATGTCGATCACCAGGTAGTCGAGGTCGTCCCAGGCGGTCTGGGTCACCAGTTGCAGCAACGCCCCCGAGACCATCGGACCACGCCAGACCATCGGCGTGTTGTCGTCGGTGAGAAACGCCATGGACATGACCTCGACGCCATGGGCCTTGATCGGCACGAACCACTTCTGATCGCGCACCTGCGGGCGGGTGCCTTCGGCGATGCCGAACATCACCCCCTGACTAGGGCCATAGATATCGGCATCGAGAATGCCCACCCGGGCGCCTTCGCGGGCCAGGGCCAGGGCCAAGTTGGCGGCGGTGGTCGACTTGCCGACCCCGCCCTTGCCCGAGGCCACGGCGATGATGTTCTTCACGTTGGCCATGGCTGGCACCTGTGCCTGGGCCTTGTGGGTGGCGATCACGCAGTCGATGCTCACGCTGGCCGAGGCAACGCCATCGAGGTTGCCGATGGCGGTCTGCAGCACCTGCGCCCAACCGCCCTTGAACAGACCGGCGGCATACCCCAGCTGCAACTGCACGCTGACCTGGCCGCCCTGGATGTCGATGGCGCGCACGCAACCGGCGCTGACCGGGTCCTGGTTCAGGTAGGGGTCGGTGTACTGGCGAAGCACGCCTTCGACGGCGGCACGGGTGACGGCACTCATGGAGGCTCCCATTGGCAAACTGGATACGGAACAGGCGCCTATGCTAACCCGTCAATCGTCAGCAGATGCGTCCTTGGGGTGAAATAAATTCGCCAGCCCTTTATAGTGGCCGATCACCCTCATTTTTACCCCGTAGCCAGATAAGTAGCCGAGCCACCATGTCCGAGCCACGTCAGATTCTCGTCACCAGCGCCCTGCCCTATGCCAATGGATCGATCCACCTTGGCCATATGCTGGAGTACATCCAGACGGACATGTGGGTGCGCTTCCAGAAGCTGCGCGGCAACCAGTGCATCTATGTCTGCGCCGACGACGCCCACGGTTCGGCCATCATGCTGCGCGCGGAAAAGGAAGGCATCACCCCGGAGCAGCTGATCGCCAACGTCCAGGCCGAGCACAGCGCCGACTTCGCCGACTTCCTGGTCGACTTCGACAACTACCACTCCACGCACAGCGAGGAGAACCGCGCACTGTCGAGCCTGATCTACACCCGCCTGCGCGACGCCGGACACATTGCCACCCGTTCGGTCACCCAGTACTTCGACCCTGAGAAGGGCATGTTCCTCGCCGACCGTTTCATCAAGGGCACCTGCCCCAAATGCGCGGCCGAGGACCAGTATGGCGACAACTGCGAGAAATGCGGCGCCACCTATGCCCCGACCGAACTGAAGAACCCCAAGTCGGCGATCTCCGGCGCCACCCCGGTACTGCGCGACTCGCAGCACTTCTTCTTCAAACTGCCGGACTTCCAGGCCATGCTGCAGCAGTGGACCCGCAGCGGCACCCTGCAGGACGCGGTGGCCAACAAGCTCGCCGAATGGCTGGACTCGGGCCTGCAGGAGTGGGACATCTCCCGTGACGCGCCGTACTTCGGCTTCGAGATCCCGGGCGAGCCGGGCAAGTACTTCTACGTCTGGCTGGACGCGCCGATCGGCTACATGGCCAGCTTCAAGAACCTCTGCGACCGCCGTCCGGAGCTGGACTTCGACGCGTTCTGGAACGAAGGCTCCAAGGCCGAGCTGTACCACTTCATCGGCAAGGACATCGTCAACTTCCACGCCCTGTTCTGGCCGGCCATGCTCGAAGGCGCGGGCCTGCGCAAGCCGACCGCGGTCAACGTGCACGGCTACCTGACCGTCAACGGCGCGAAGATGTCGAAATCGCGCGGCACCTTCATCAAGGCGCGCACCTACCTCGACCACCTGCAGCCGGAATACCTGCGCTACTACTACGCCGCCAAGCTCGGTCGCGGCGTCGACGACCTCGACCTGAACCTCGAGGACTTCGTGCAGAAGGTCAACTCCGACCTGGTCGGCAAGGTGGTCAACATCGCCAGCCGCTGCGCCGGCTTCATCCACAAGGGCAACGACGGCGTGATGGTTGCCGGCGATGCCGCGCCCGAGCTGACCGAAGCCTTCCTCGCCGCCGCGCCGTCGATCGCCGAGGCCTATGAGGCCCGCGACTTCGGCCGCGCCATGCGCGAGATCATGGCCCTGGCCGACCGCGCCAACGCCTGGATCGCCGACAAGGCGCCCTGGTCGCTGGCCAAGCAGGAAGGCAAGCAGGACGAGGTGCAGGCCATCTGCGCCCAGGGCGTCAACCTGTTCCGCCAGCTGGTGATCTTCCTCAAGCCGGTGCTGCCGCTGCTGGCAGCAGACGCCGAGGCGTTCCTCAACGTCGCTCCACTGACCTGGAACGACCACCTGTCACGCCTGGAAAACCATCAGCTCAACCCGTTCAAGGCCCTGATGAGCCGTATCGAACCGGCCAAGGTCGAAGCCATGATCGCCGCCAGCAAGGAAGACCTGCTGGCCGCCGAAGCCAAGGCCGCTCCGGCGGGCAATGGCGAGCTGGCCAAGGACCCGCTGTCGGCCGAGATCGAGTTCGACACCTTCGCTGCGGTCGACCTGCGCGTGGCGCTGATCGTCAAGGCCGAAGCCGTGCCCGGTGCCGACAAGCTGCTGCAGCTGACCCTGGACATCGGTGACGAACGCCGCAACGTGTTCTCGGGCATCAAGTCGGCCTACCCGGACCCTTCCCAGCTGGAAGGCCGCCTGACCATGATGGTGGCCAACCTCAAGCCGCGGAAGATGCGTTTCGGCGTCTCCGAAGGCATGGTCATGGCCGCCGGCCCTGGCGGTGAAGAGATCTACCTGCTCAGCCCCGACAGCGGCGCCAAGCCAGGCCAGCGTATCAAGTAAGCCCTCCTGCCCCGGCCAATTGGCCGGGGCAGTTGCATCTGCCACCCGCTGCCCGATAATGATGGCACCCTCCGATTTTCGGCATCGCCATGAGTGACTACGTCCTGATCCTGGTCAGCGCCGCGCTGGTCAATCACCTGGTCCTGCAGGCCGAGCCGGTCGAGCGTGCGCGCCTGCATGCATTGGGCCTGTGTTCGGCCCTGTTGATCCTCGTTGCACTACCTGCAGGCGTCTGGCTGCACCGGCAATTTCTCCTGCCCTTGGGGTTGCAGGACCTGCAATTATTCATCTTCCTGCCCTTGCTGGCGGCATTGGCCTGGACACTGCCAAACCTGCTCCGACGCTTTCGGCCAGACTGGCCCCTGCACGACCTGCAACCCTTGCTAAGCGCAAACGCCGTGGTGCTAGGCTTGCTGTTACTGCTTGGCAGCGACAGCGTGGACGGGTGGGGGATTCTGGCGTGGGCCATTGTCGGCGCGCTGGGATTCTGGCTGGCCCTGGTGCTGTATGCCGATCTTGACGCCCGCTGCCGCCATGCCGAGATGCCCGCAGCCCTGCGCGGCCTGCCCGTCCAGTTGATCGGCGCTGGGGTGATGGCCATGGCGTTTTCGGGACTCAACGGACTCTTCACCCAATGAACCTGGGTCCACGCATCGCCCTGCCCCCGGCAACGGAAGCCATTGCCGTGCAACACCTCGAGGACCTGCAAACCCATGCCGACCACTGATCCGCGCCTGCGCAGCACCATGCAGCTGGTTCTGCTGGCCTGCGCCCCTGGCCTGCTGGTGCTGTTCTGGCTGCATGGCTGGGGCGTGCTGATCAACCTGCTGTTGAGCGGTTGCGCGGCGCTGGCCACCGAGGCTGTGCTATTGCGCTGGCGGAGAATGCCGGTCGCCTGCGCCCTTGGCGACGGCAGTGCACTGGTCACCGCCGCGCTGCTGGCCGCAGCCCTGCCCAGCCAGGCGCCCTGGTGGCTACCCGTGATGGCGGCCTGCGTCGCCATCGGCTTGGGCAAACAGGCCTTCGGCGGGGTCGGGCGCAACCTGTTCAACCCCGCCATGGTCGGCTATGCGTTCGTCCTGCTGAGCTTCCCTTTGCAGATGAACCACTGGCCCGGCCAGGCCCCCGGGCTCGTCGAAAGTCTGAACCTTGCTTTCGGCGCCAGCGAACGGATCGACGCCTGGGCCAGCCCCACGGTGCTCGATGTCCTGCGCCACAACCGCAGCCTGACCATCGACGAACTGTTCGCCAGCCACCCGGCGTTCGGCCACCTGGGTGGGCGTGGTAGCGAGTGGGTCAACCTCGCCTTCCTGCTCGGTGGGGTGTTCCTGCTGCAGCGCAAGGTCTTCGGTTGGCAAGCCCCCGCCGGCCTGCTCGGCGCCTTGTTCCTGTCCAGCCTGCTGGGCTGGAATGGCTCAGGCTCCGATTCCAACGGCTCGCCACTGCTGCACCTGTTGTCCGGCTCGACCATGCTGGCCGCCTTCTTCATCGCCACCGAACCGGTATCTGGCTGCAAGCAGCCGCTGGCCCGCCTGCTGTTCGGTATCGGCACCGGCCTGCTGATCTACCTGATCCGCACCTGGGGCAGCTTCGCCGATGGCACGGCGTTCGCCGTCCTGCTGATGAACCTCGCCGCCCCAACCCTGGATCGCTGGGCGGAACGCCGCCAGCAGGCCTGCCCATGATCGCCCTCTGGCGCAGTGCCGCAGTGCCGCTACTGGTGGCAGGGCTGGCGATTGCCGCGACGCTGACCTGGCAGCGCTTCACCGCCGGGCCGATTGCCGAGGCCTCGCGCCAATGGCAGGAACAGCAGTGGCTCAAGGTGCTGCCGCCGGGCAGCTACGACAACCGGCCACTGCAAACACCCGTGCCCCTGACCGACGCCAAGCTGAGCCATAGCCATCTGCTGGCCGGTTACCGCGCCAGCCAGGCGGGCGTTACCAGCGCCGTTCTGCTGCACAGCAGCGTCCAAGGCTATGGCGGTGCCATCGAACTGGTGATCGCCATCGCCCCCCAGGGCCGCCTGGTGGGCGTGCGCGTGCTCGAACAGCAGGAAAGCCCCGGCCTTGGCGATCAACTGATCGACCCGGCGCGCCATTGGCTGGACCAGTTCATCGGCCGGACACTGCGCGATACGCCCGAGCTGGCCTGGGCGATCAAACGTGACCAGGGTGCGTTCGACCAGCTGGCCGGGGCGACGGTAACCTCGCGGGCAGTCATCGAGGCGATCCAGGATGCACTGCGCTATTTTGACCAGCATCGCCCCGCATTGCTCGGTGAGACGCCTCCATGAACCGTTTCTGGCTTCTGCCAATCAGCCTGGCACCATTACTCGGCGCGACCAGCAGCATCGTCCAGGCGCTTGCGATCAGCCTTTGCACAATATTGCTGGTGGGCCTGCACCAGGCGTTGATAACTCCTCTGCGCCGTCACCTGGAACAAGCCCCCCGCCTGTGGACGAGCACTGTACTTGCCGCCGCCTTGGCGACCTGCCTGCACCTCGGCCTGCAAGCCTGGGCAATGCCCCTGGCCAAACAGCTTGGCCTCTACCCACTGCTGCTGGCCCTGCCCTGCCTGGCCAGCGAGCAACTGCCAGCACAGCCTGGCCGATATCGCCTACTGGGGCTCGGACTGCTTGGTTTGCTGGCGGCCGGCCTGGCCCAGGGCATCTGCCGCCAACTGCTGGCCGACGGTCTCGGCCTGCACCTCGCCGCGCTGGCGCCCGGCGCGCTGATACTGCTCGGCCTGCTGCTGGGCCTGTACAATCACCTGCGCCCATCGAATACCGCCTCACGTCGTCAAGGAAACCGTTGACCCCATGAATGCCGCCAAACGCCTGGAGATCTTTCGCAGGCTGCATGAAGACAATCCCGAGCCCAAGACCGAACTGGCCTACTCCAGCCCTTTCGAACTGCTGATCGCCGTGATCCTCTCGGCCCAGTCGACGGATGTCGGCGTCAACAAGGCCACCGCCCGCCTGTTCCCGGTCGCCAACACCCCGCAGGCCATCCACGCCCTGGGCGTCGATGGCCTGAGCGAGTACATCAAGACCATCGGCCTGTACAACAGCAAGGCCAAGAACGTCATCGAGACCTGCCGTCTGCTGGTCGAACAACATGCCGGCGAAGTCCCGCAGACCCGCGAAGCCCTCGAAGCCCTGCCCGGCGTCGGCCGCAAGACCGCCAACGTGGTGCTCAACACCGCCTTTCGCCAGCTCACCATGGCCGTCGACACGCATATCTTCCGGGTCAGCAACCGCACGGGTATCGCACCGGGCAAGACCGTGCTGGAGGTGGAAAAGAAGCTGCTCAAGTTCGTGCCCAGGGACTATCTGCTCGACTCCCACCACTGGCTGATCCTGCATGGCCGTTACGTCTGCCAGGCCCGCAAACCGCGCTGTGGCAGTTGCCGGATCGAAGACCTGTGCGAATACAAGCACAAGACCTCCGACGATTGAGGCAATAGCTGAAACCTGCTCGAGGCAATTGAAAAAATCTTTTTTACCCGCTCTGCGATTCCCGTTATAAGGACGGCCAATGGCCCTTTGGCTTGGAGTGACGCATGAGCACCGATAAAGAAGAGCTGGCAATCGACGACGATTTCCAGAGTGCGGACGACGATGTGGAGCCGCAGGCCGAACCGGCCAAGACCAACCTGAGCAAACGCCGCACCATCGACAACATGCTCGAGGAACGACGCCTGCAGAAGCAACTGGCCGACTTCGACTACGACTTGTAGAACAAGCACGCAAAAGCCTCCCCAGTGGAGGCTTTTTCAATGATGCTGTCAGGCCAGCCCATGACGCTGGGCGAGCTCGATCAGGTCCACCAGCGAACGGGCATTCAGCTTGAGCAGCAGGCGCGTCTTGTAGGTACTGACCGTCTTGTTGCTGAGGAACATGCTGTCGGCGATCTCCTTGTTGCTCTTGCCCCGGGCAAGCTGCTGCAACACCATCATCTCCCGCCCGGAAAGCCGCTCGACCATCTCCATCTCCGTGGCGCCGCTCACGCCCGAGCGCCCCTTGTGCAGCGCCTGGTTGGGGAAATAGCTGTAGCCGGACAGCACCGCCTTGATCGCGCTGAGCAGTTCGGTCAGCTCCTGCTGCTTGCACACATAACCCGCCGCCCCTGCCTGCATGCAGCGCATCGAGAAGTGCCCCGGCGCCTGAGAGGTCAGCACCAGCACCTTGGTCCCGGGACTTGCCAGGGTCATCCGGGCAATCACTTCAAGCCCATCCAGTTTGGGGATCCCGATATCCAGAATGACAATGTCCGGCAAATACTCCCGCGTCAGTTGCAAGGCATCCACACCATTGTCGCTCTCCGCCACCACCTCGTAGCCATGCCGCTCCATCAGCATGCGTACGGCCAGGCGAATGACCGGGTGATCATCCACGATCAGCACTTTATTCATGCGATTCCCATTGATACGTTATTTTTAGTTCGATAGACCACCACACCCGAGCATAACGATTATTTATGCAGCGGTTTCCCTGGCAAATTCACCGAAAGAAGTGGACTACTGTTAATAGAGATTCTTCCTACAAGCAGCTAATTAACAAAATGTAATAGATGCATGTTCGTCGCCCCCAAAAAGTAACAGTCGGCAGAATTGGATCCAAGTGCCGCCAGGTGACACTTCATGCAGGAAATTTCGACTGTACAGACTGGATAAAAAGCGCTGCCGTAGCCTGTGGCATCACCCGGCAGGGAAATGATCCACGCTTATCGCAATCGGGAAAACGAGCTACTGATGGGCAAAGCATGGCCAGGCACTCATCATGAATCGCGACCCTATCAGTCCGTTGACCCTTATCGCTGTATTTGCCGGTGTGATCGAGGCGTCCGCCCTGGCCTCGCTGCCGTTTCTCAGCGACGACAGCCAGATTGTCTACACCTGGTTCCTGGTAGGGTTTCCGTTCTTCCTTACCGTGCTGTTCTTCCTTACGCTCAACTTCAACAACGGGTCGCTGTTTGCCCCGGACAGACGCGCCACGGGGAAGGACAGGCCGCCGTCCCCACCTGCCGCACGGGACAAAGGGGCGATGATCATCGCCATCTCCGGCACCGACAGTCGAAAGCTCATCGAAAACCATGTGCTGCGGATGATCGAGCGTCCCCACGGCCAACAGCGGCGCTGGATCCTGTACAACCTCGATACGCGAACCTGCATCCACCTGTCGGTGTCGCCGATGCAGGAAGGCGAGGCCCCGCCTCCCCCTGAATCCCGGGCATGAAAAAACCCGGCCGAGGCCGGGTTTTTCGGGTACGCCAAAGGCTTACAGCAGCGAACGGCCCTTGTTGGCCGCGATGCGCATGCGCAGTGCGTTGAGCTTGATGAAGCCTGCGGCGTCGGCCTGGTTGTAGGCGCCGCCGTCTTCCTCGAAGGTCGCGATATTGGCATCGAACAGCGAGTCGTCCGACTTGCGGCCAACGACCGTGACGTTGCCCTTGTACAGCTTCAGGCGCACAACACCGTTCACGTTGACCTGCGAAGCGTCGATCATCTGCTGCAGCATCAGACGCTCCGGGCTCCACCAGTAGCCGGTGTAGATCAGGCTGGCGTACTTGGGCATCAGCTCATCCTTCAGGTGAGCGACTTCACGGTCCAGGGTGATCGACTCGATGGCACGGTGGGCCTTGAGCATGATGGTGCCGCCCGGGGTCTCGTAGCAGCCGCGCGACTTCATGCCGACGTAGCGGTTCTCGACGATGTCCAGGCGACCGATGCCGTTGGCGCCGCCGATGCGGTTGAGGTCGGCCAGCACGGTGGCCGGGCTCTTCTCGACGCCGTCGATGGCGACGATGTCACCGTTGCGGTAGGTCAGCTCGAGGTAGGTAGCCTGGTCGGGGGCGTTCTCAGGGGAGACGCTCCATTTCCACATGTCTTCTTCGTGCTCGGTCCAGGTATCTTCCAGGACACCGCCTTCGTAGGAGATGTGCAGCAGGTTGGCGTCCATCGAGTACGGCGACTTCTTCTTGCCGTGGCGCTCGATCGGGATGCCATGCTTCTCGGCGTAGTCCATCAGCTTCTCGCGGGACAGCAGGTCCCACTCGCGCCACGGGGCGATGACCTTGACGCCGGGCTTCAGCGCATAGGCGCCCAGCTCGAAACGCACCTGGTCGTTGCCCTTGCCGGTGGCGCCGTGGGAAATGGCGTCGGCGCCGGTTTCGTTGGCGATCTCGATCAGGCGCTTGGCGATCAGCGGGCGGGCGATGGAAGTACCCAGCAGGTACTCGCCTTCGTAGACGGTGTTGGCGCGGAACATCGGGAAGACGAAATCACGCACGAACTCTTCGCGCAGGTCGTCGATGTAGATTTCTTTCACGCCCATCGCCTGGGCCTTGGCGCGGGCCGGCTCGACCTCCTCGCCCTGGCCGAGGTCAGCGGTGAAGGTCACCACTTCACAGTTGTAGGTGTCCTGCAGCCACTTGAGAATCACCGAAGTATCAAGGCCGCCGGAATACGCCAATACGACCTTTTTTACGTCCGCCATGCCATCACTCCACGGGGTTGTACGGAAAGCGGATGATTCTACCGGCGTTGCCGAAAAATTTACAATGGGGCGACAGCTTGTGACGACAAAGCGACAGGAATTGTCGAGGGCGCGACCCGCTGCCGCACTCAGGATTTCACTGGAGCGGACGGCGTGGCAGCGGCTGCAGGCGTCGTTGGCGCAGGCGTGGCGGCGGGTGCCGGGGCCGACGGCGGCACCTGCGCTGCCGGTTTCTCCACCGGTTTCTCGACCGGTGTCACGCGCTCGAGCTGGATGTTCACCCGGCGGTTGCGCGCGCGGTTGGCGGCACTGTTGTTCTTGGCCAGCGGATAGCGCTCGCCGTGGAAGCGTACGCTGATCTGCTCTTCCGGCACGCCATGGGCCTTGAGGTAATCGGCCACCGCCAGCGCCCGTCGGCGCGAGGTGTCGCGGTTGGTCAGGCGGTTGCCGCTGTTGTCGGAGTGGCCGTTGAGTTCGATGCGGTTGACCGTCGGATCGGCCTTCAGGTAGTCGAGCAGCACATCCAGACGGGCGCGCGCCGAGCTGTCCAGCTCGATCCCGCCTCCGGGGAAGCCAACCTGGGTCTGGCGGATCTGGTCGTAGTTCATCGGAAGCAACTTGGCGGCGCACAGTTGGTAGTCGCTGTAGGCCTTGGCGAAACTGACCGGCATCACATGCACTTCCATCGGCCGACCACCTTCGCCCCGGTAGTTGCGCACCACGGTGCTGCGACCATCAAGCAGGCCGTTGATCAGGCGGCTGGCCTGGCCCTGACTGGAGGTGAACAGCACACCGGTACGGGCCATGTGCACCGCACCGAGGTTGATGTCGCCGCGCCCGGGCTGCCAGGGCGCGGCGGCGGCCAGCAGGGTGGCGGAGCCGGCGCCCAGGACATTGCTGTCCGAACGCAGCTGGAAGGTCGGCTGCTCGCCGGCGCGACGCACGAACTCGCCGCTGCCGAAACCGTCGATCGGCTGGATCAGGCGACATTCGAACTGGTCACCCTCGACTTTCCAGGCGACGTTCTCCACGCGGGTCTGGAAGGTCATTGCCCCGGCCGGCAGGCTGGCAACGAGGGTGAACAGGGCTAGGTAACGCTGGCGCACGGGCGGCTCCACAAATTTCGACGGCTTACCTGAACGCTATCGGTCGCCCGTCGGAAAACTTGATAGCCGTGCTCCAACAGGGGTTTTCCGGTAGCATTGGCTTCTGAGTTCGACCCGCCTGGAATCTCCAATGTCCGATCGCCTGACCCTCCTGCGCCCCGACGACTGGCACATCCATCTGCGCGATGGTGCCGTCCTGCCCCACACCGTCGGTGACGTGGCGCGCACCTTCGCCCGCGCCATCATCATGCCCAACCTGGTTCCGCCGGTGCGCAACGCCGTCGAGGCCACTGCCTACCGCGAGCGCATCCTTTCCGCACGCCCTGCCGGCAGCCGCTTCGAGCCGCTGATGGTGCTCTACCTCACCGACCGCACCAGCGCCGACGATGTGCGTGCCGCCAAGGCCAGCGGGATCGTGTACGCCGCCAAGCTCTACCCGGCCGGCGCCACCACCAACTCCGATTCGGGCGTGACCAGCATCGACAATATCTTCCCGGCGATCGAGGCCCTGGCCGAAACCGGCATGCCCTTGCTGGTGCACGGTGAAGTCACGCGCAGCGAGATCGACGTGTTCGACCGCGAGAAACGCTTCATCGACGAGCACATGCGCCGCCTGGTCGAGCGCTTCCCGACCCTGAAGGTGGTGTTCGAACACATCACCACCAGCGACGCCGCGCAGTTCGTCAGCGAAGCGCCGGCCAACGTCGGTGCGACCATCACCGCCCAGCACCTGCTGTACAACCGCAACCACATGCTGGTCGGCGGTATCCGCCCGCACTTCTACTGCCTGCCGATCCTCAAGCGCAACACCCACCAGGTGGCGCTGCTGGATGCCGCCACCAGCGGCAACCCGAAGTTCTTCCTCGGCACCGACTCGGCGCCCCACGCCAAGCATGCCAAGGAAGCCGCCTGCGGCTGTGCCGGCTGCTACACCGCCTACGCCGCCATCGAGATGTACGCCGAGGCATTCGAACAGCGCAACGCGCTGGACAAGCTCGAGGGCTTCGCCAGCAAGCACGGCCCGGACTTTTACGGCCTGGCGCGCAACACCGACACCATCACCCTGGTGCGCGAAGAATGGACCGCACCGGACAGCCTGCCGTTCGGCGACAATACCGTGATCCCCCTGCGCGCTGGTGAGAAGTTGCGCTGGCGCCTGCTGGAGGACAACGCGTGAGCGAAGATCTTTACGAAGACGACCAGGACAGCCAGGTCAGCAGCGGCTCGCGCCATCCGATGGCCGAGCGTTTCCGTGGCTACCTGCCGGTGGTGGTGGATGTCGAGACCGGCGGTTTCAACAGCGCCACCGACGCACTGCTGGAGATCGCCGCCGTCACCATCGGCATGGATGAAAAGGGCTTCCTGTTCCCCGAGCACACCTACTTCCACCGGGTCGAACCGTTCGAAGGGGCCAATATCGAGGCCGCCGCGCTGGAGTTCACCGGCATCAAGCTGGACCACCCGCTGCGCATGGCGGTGAGCGAGGAAAGCGCGCTGACCGATATCTTCCGCGGCGTGCGCAAGGCGCTGAAGGCCAATGGCTGCAAGCGGGCGATCCTGGTCGGGCATAACAGCAGCTTCGACCTGGGCTTCCTCAATGCCGCGGTGGCGCGCAATGACATCAAGCGCAACCCGTTCCACCCGTTCTCCAGCTTCGATACCGCCACCCTCGCCGGCCTCGCCTACGGCCAGACGGTACTGGCGCGGGCCTGCCAGAGTGCGGACATCGACTTCGACGGTCGCGAGGCGCATTCGGCGCGCTACGACACCGAGAAGACCGCCGAGCTGTTCTGCGGCATCGTCAATCGCTGGAAAGAGATGGGCGGCTGGCGCGATTTCAACGACTAAGCTGCAAGCCACAAGCTTCAAGCGACAAGAAAGAGCTGCCTGCATTCGCTGTGCTTTTCACTTGTAGCTTGCAGCTTGAAACTTGAGGCATAAAAAAACCGGCCACCAGGGCCGGTTTTTTTATGCGCGTGGCAAATTACAGCTTGCCAGCGTTCTCGCTCAGGTAGGCAGCGACGCCTTCCGGCGAAGCGTTCATGCCCTTGTCGCCTTTCTTCCAGTTGGCCGGGCAGACTTCGCCGTGCTCTTCGTGGAATTGCAGGGCGTCGACCAGGCGCAGCAGCTCATCCATGTTACGGCCCAGTGGCAGGTCGTTGACGATCTGCGAACGAACGACACCGTTGGTGTCGATCAGGAAGGCGCCACGGAAGGCCACGCCGCCTTCGGACTCGACGTCGTAGGCCTTGCAGATTTCGTGGGTCATGTCGGCCGCCAGGGTGTACTTGACCTGACCGATACCGCCGTTGTTGACCGGGGTGTTGCGCCAGGCGTTGTGGGTGAAGTGCGAGTCGATCGACACGCCGATCACTTCCACGTTGCGCGCCTGGAAGTCAGGGATGCGGTTGTCCAGTGCGATCAGCTCGGACGGGCAGACGAAGGTGAAGTCCAGCGGGTAGAAGAATACCAGGCCGTACTTGCCCTTGATGGCCGAGGCCAGGTTGAAGCTGTCGACGATCTCGCCGTTGCCCAGCACGGCTGGAACGGTGAAGTCCGGGGCTTGTTTGCCAACGAGTACGCTCATTCGATCTCTCCTGATGAGGGGTGATAAACCTTGCCCGGGCGGAACACGTTCCCCCGGATCCAGCAAAGGCCGACCATCATACACAGCTTTGCGTGACAGGCCGAATCTCGACCGCCGGTCGCTCTGGCACGCACCTTACACAAAGTGTTTTGACAAGCATTCTCATTACCATTAATCTCCAACGCATCGACTCAACCCGCGACGGTCAGCCTTTATGTATGTGTGTCTCTGTGTCGGTGTCACCGATGGACAGATCCGCGATGCGATCTACGAAGGATGCTGCAGCTACAAGGAAGTGCGAGCCGCCACCAATGTGGCCAGCCAGTGCGGCAAGTGCGCCTGCCTCGCCAAGCAGGTGGTGCGCGAAACCCTCACCGAACTGCAACTGAGCCAGCAGGCCGCCCTGCCCTACCCCGTTGAATTCAACGCGGCGTAATTTCCCCAAATTCGAAGAACCGGACCCAGTGTCCGGTTTTTTTATGCCTGTAATTCAATAAGTTAGCGCTCGAACGCGGTTCACAAACATTCTTATTCCGATTAATTTTCACTTATTATTCAATAACTTAGGTTTGACATAGGGATAGGTCGGGCTCAAACTTCTCTGTATTGGCTCAACTTCTACAGGGCAGGACCCCATCATGAAAGGCGACGTGAGCGTCATCCAGCATCTCAACAAGATCCTCGGAAACGAGCTGGTCGCAATCAACCAGTACTTCCTGCACGCGCGCATGTATGAAGATTGGGGCCTGAACAGAATCGGCAAGCTCGAGTACAAAGAGTCCATCCAGGCGATGAAGGACGCTGACAAACTGATCAAGCGCATCCTCTTCCTCGAAGGCATCCCCAACGTCCAGGACCTGGGCAAGCTGATGATCGGCGAGCACACCAAGGAGATGCTCGACTGCGACCTGAAGCTTGAGAAAAAGGCCCATGCCGACCTCAAGGCTGCCATCGCCCACTGCGAAACCGCCGGCGACTTCGGCTCGCGTGATGTACTCGAAGACATCCTCGAAGACCAGGAAGAACACATCGATTGGCTGGAAACCCAGCTGGGCCTGATCGACAAGATCACAATCGAGAACTACCTGCAGTCGCAGATGGGCGAAGAATAAGTTTCGCCAGCAACGAAAAAGCCCCGCCTAGGCGGGGCTTTTTGCTACCTGCGGCAAGCGCCGGATCAGGCCTCGGAAGCCTTGGCCTTGGCGGCCGCTTCCTTGATCAGGGTCTGCAGCTCACCCTTTTCGAACATTTCCAGCATGATATCGCTGCCGCCGACCAGTTCACCGGCCACCCACAGTTGCGGGAAGGTCGGCCAGTTGGCGTACTTGGGCAGGTTGGCGCGGATTTCCGGGTTCTGCAGGATGTCGACGTAGGCGAACTTCTCGCCGCAACCCATCACTGCCTGCGAAGCCTTGGCCGAGAAGCCACACTGCGGCGCATTCGGCGAACCTTTCATGTAAAGCAGAATGGTGTTGTTGGCAATCTGCTCTTTGATTGTATCGATGATATCCATGAAGCACCTCGGCTGAACTTTCCGACAGGGTCGTCGGCACGGTGACGCATTGTATCGGAAAGCCGAGCAGCATGCTCGGCCTTGCCGTGCTTCATGCGGCCTCGACCTGCACCGGTACGCCATTGAGGGCTGCATTGCCGGAAACGCCATCACGCAGGTGTTCGTCGGTCAGGTCATTGGCACTCGCCCCCGGCTGCGCAGCGGCCACCTTCAAGCGCGCGCCCTGGCGCCCATGACCGTAGCCATGGGGCAGGCTGACTACGCCTGGCATCATTTCCTCACTGGCCTGCACCGTCACCTCGATCATCCCGGTACGCGAGCGAACCCGCACCATCTGGCCGTCCTGCAACTGACGCCGGCGCAGGTCGTCCGGATGCATCAGCAACTGATGGCGCGGCTTGCCTTTGACCAGCCGATGGTAGTTGTGCATCCACGAATTGTTGCTGCGCACGTGTCGACGGCCGATCAGCAGCAACTGGTCATCCGCAGGCGCGGCCATACGGGCGAGGCGCCGCAGGTCCTCGAGCAGTACTCCTGGGGCCGCCTCGACCTTGCCGCTGACCGTGCGCAGGCGCGTCGTAAGGTTGGCGCGCAGCGGCCCGAGGTCGAGGCCATGGGGATGCGCATCTAACACGCCTAACGAGAGCTTCCAGGGCGTCCCATCACCATAAGGCCCCTTGCGCAGGGCGAAGTCGATCATCTGTGCCGGTGGCAAGGTGGCCTTGAGCTCGACCTGCGCACGCTCGGCGAAGGCCCTGGCCAGGCCCACGAAGATCTCCCAGTCGTGCAGCGCGCCATCGGGCTTGGGCAAGATCGCCCGGTTGAAGCGGGTAACGTTGCGCACCGCCAGCAGGTTGAAGGTGGAATCGTAGTGATCGTTCTCCAGGGCCGAGGTCGACGGCAGGATCAGGTCGGCATGGCGCGTGGTCTCGTTGATGTACAAGTCGATGCTGAGCATGAAGTCGAGGCCGGCCAGGGCGTCGTCCAGGCGTCGCCCGTTGGGCGTGGACAACACCGGGTTACCCGCCACGGTCACCAGCGCCCGCACCTGCCCCTCCCCGGGTTCGAGGATCTCTTCGGCCAGGGCCGAGACCGGCAACTCGCCGCCATACTCGGGCAAGCCGGATACCCGGCTGCGCCACTGGTCGAAATGCCCGCCGGAAGTGCTGGCGACCAGGTCGACCGCAGGTGCGGTGCACAGGGCACCGCCCTCCCGATCAAGATTGCCGGTGACCAGGTTGATCAACTGCACCAGCCAGTGGCACAACGAACCGAAGGCCTGGGTCGATACGCCCATCCGGCCATAGCACACCGCCTTGTCGGCAGCGGCGAAATCCCGCGCCAGCTGGCGGATCGCCTCGGCCGGAATACCGCACAACGCGCTCATGGCAGACGCATCGAACGGCTGGATGGCCTCACGCACCTGCTCCAGCCCCGCAACCGGCAGATGCGAGCCCCGGGCCAGGTCCTCGCTGAACAGCGTATGCAGCAAGCCACACAGCAACGCCGCGTCGCCACCGGGGCGAATGAACAGGTGCTGGTCGGCCATCGCCGCCGTCTCGCTGCGTCGCGGATCCACCACCACCAGTTGCCCGCCCCTGGCCTTGAGCGCCTTGAGGCGCTTCTCCACGTCCGGCACGGTCATGATGCTGCCATTGGAGGCCAATGGATTGCCCCCCAGGATCAACATGAACTGCGTCTGGTCGATGTCCGGAATCGGCAGCAGCAGGCCATGGCCGTACATCAGGTGGCTGGTCAGGTGCTGCGGCAACTGGTCCACCGAAGTCGCCGAGAAGCGATTACGGGTCTTGAGCAAACCGAGGAAGTAGTTGCTGTGGGTCATCAGCCCATAGTTGTGCACGCTGGGATTGCCCTGGTACACGGCGAACGCGTTGCGTCCGTGGGCCTGCTGGATCGCCCACAGCCGCTCGGCGGCCAGGGCGAAGGCTTGGTCCCAGCCGATCGGCTGCCACCGGTCACCGATGCGCCGGTGGGGCTGGCGCAGGCGGTCGGGGTCCTCCTGGATGTCCTGCAGGGCGACCGCCTTGGGGCAGACATGGCCGCGGCTGAACGGATCCTGCGGGTCGCCCTTGATCGAGCTGATCCGCGCCGGGCCCTCGGCTTCGTGGGTGACTTCGATGTTAAGGCCGCAGATGGCCTCGCACAGGTGACAGGCTCGGTGATGCAGGGTCTTGGTCATGGCCGCCTCTGCCTTGTTATTGTCGAGATTCGACTATGCGCCTGCCGACCGGGGCTCGCCAGCGAGGTTCGCGTCGTGAATCGGACGACATCAGGAGGGCGATTCGCGACAACGGGTTTGCCAAATACGCTCCGAGCCGTGTACAACCGCTGTAGCAAATAAAAAACAGCCAGCCGGCAAGGGCTTACGACACCCTTTGACACAGTGGCGCTGTTTCCCCTCTTGGTTTTAGGCGACATTTAATTATAGTATTGCGCCTTCCCCTATTCCGTCCGCCCCGTGCGGCTTACGCCGCAGGTCACCTCCGTTGTCAACAAAACCCATACGGTCGACCTGCAGAACGTTGCAGATAAGGTAGTCAATCATGAGCGCAAGGCACTTTCTCTCCCTGATGGATTTCACCGCTGACGAATTGCTCGGCGTGATCCGTCGAGGCATCGAGCTGAAGGACCTGCGCAAACGAGGCGTGCTGTTCGAGCCACTGAAGAACCGCGTGCTGGGCATGATCTTCGAGAAATCCTCGACCCGCACCCGGGTGTCCTTCGAAGCCGGCATGATCCAGCTCGGCGGCCAGGCCATCTTCCTGTCGCCGCGCGACACCCAGCTGGGCCGCGGCGAGCCGATCGCCGACAGCGCCATCGTGCTGTCGAGCATGGTCGACGCGGTGATGATCCGCACCCACGCCCACAGCACCCTGACCGAATTCGCCGCCAACTCGAAAGTGCCGGTCATCAACGGCCTTTCCGACGAGTCGCACCCCTGCCAGCTGCTGGCCGACATGCAGACCTTCTTCGAGCACCGTGGCGCGATCCAGGGCAAGACCGTGGCCTGGGTCGGCGACGGCTTCAACATGTGCAACTCCTATATCGAAGCTGCCGTGCAGTTCGATTTCCAACTGCGCATCACCTGCCCTGAAGGCTACGAGCCTGATCAACGCTTCCTGGCGCTGGGCGGTGACCGTGTGCAGATCATCCGTGATCCGAAAGAAGCCGTGCGCGGCGCTCATCTGGTGACCACGGATGTCTGGACTTCCATGGGCCAGGAAGAGGAAACTGCACGGCGCCTGGCGCATTTCGCGCCTTACCAGGTCACCCGCGAACTGCTCGACCTGGCGGCACCCGATGCCCTGTTCATGCATTGCCTGCCCGCCCACCGTGGCGAGGAAATCAGCCAGGACCTGCTCGACGACCCCCGTTCGGTCGCCTGGGACGAAGCTGAAAACCGCTTGCATGCGCAGAAGGCCCTTCTGGAATTCCTTGTAGAACCGGCTTACCACCACGCATGAGTCAACAGCTACTGCTCAACCTGCGCAACCTCGCCTGCGGCTATGGCGAGCAGCGCATCGTCCAGAACCTCAACCTGCACCTGAACGCAGGCGACATCGGTTGCCTGCTGGGGTCCTCCGGTTGCGGAAAGACCACCACGCTGCGCGCCATCGCCGGCTTCGAGCCGGTGCACGACGGCGAGATCCAGCTGGCCGGGGAAGTCATTTCCCGCGCCGGGTTCACCCTGGCCCCGGAAAAGCGCCGGATCGGCATGGTGTTCCAGGACTACGCCCTGTTCCCCCACCTCACCGTGGCGCAGAACATCGCCTTCGGCATCGGCAAGCACCCGCGCCAGGCGGCGGTGGTCGACGAGATGCTCGAGCTGGTCAAGCTCGGCGGCCTGGGCGGGCGCTACCCGCACGAGCTGTCCGGCGGCCAGCAACAGCGCGTGGCCCTGGCCCGGGCACTCGCGCCCGAGCCGCAGCTGCTGCTGCTCGACGAGCCGTTCTCCAACCTCGATGTGGAGCTGCGTCGGCGCCTGAGCCATGAGGTGCGCGACATTCTCAAGAGCCGCGGCACCAGCGCCATCCTGGTCACCCACGACCAGGAGGAAGCCTTTGCCGTCAGCGACCATGTCGGCGTGTTCAAGGAGGGTCGCCTGGAACAGTGGGACACGCCCTACAACCTTTACCACGAACCGCAGACCCCGTTTGTCGCCAGCTTCATTGGCCAGGGTTACTTCATTCGCGGCCAGATGAGCAGCCACGAGGCGGTAACCACCGAACTCGGCGAGCTGCGCGGCAACCGTGCCTACACCATGGCTCCTGGCAGTTCGGTGGACGTGCTGCTGCGTCCGGATGACATCATCCATGCCCCTGACAGCCCGTTGCGGGCGCGGATCATCGGCAAGAGCTTCCTCGGCGCCTCGACGCTGTATCGCCTGCAACTGCCCACCGGCAGCCATCTCGAGGCGATTTTCCCCAGCCACAACGACCATCAGGTCGGCCAGGATGTCGGTATCGCGGTAGCGGCGGACCACCTGGTGCTGTTCGCGGTGCCCGGCAGCGTCGCCGCGCAGCTGGCCAGTCATGAGCAGGGCGTGCGGCGCGTCAGTTCCGCGCATTGACGCGCTGGGTCTGACAACGATCTTGGCGGAGCGGGCAAGCCCGCTCCAGCAAGAGCCTCACAGCATCAATATGCCGCTGGCGACGCGCCGAGCCATCCCGCCGATCTTCACCCGCTCCCCTTCCAGACGACAGAACAGCTCACCACCCCTGGCCGAACACTGGAAGGCCTGCAATTCGTGCTTGCCCAGCCGCGCCGCCCAGTAAGGGATCAGCGAGCAATGGGTGGAACCGGTGACCGGGTCCTCCGGGATGCCGATGCCCGGAGCGAAATAGCGCGATACGAAATCATGTCGCTCACCCGCAGCCGTCACGATCACCCCCAAGCCCGGCAGGCGAGCCAGCGCCGCCATGTCCGGCGCGCAATCGCGTACCGCCCGCTCCGAGTCGAGCACCACGAACAGCTCGCGGGTCTGGTAGACCTCGCGCACCTCGCACCCCAGCGCCTCGGCTACCGCCACTGGCTCGGCCAGCGGCTGCGGGTCGATGCGCGGGAAGTCCAACCACAGGCGATCATTCTCACGACTGACGCTGAGCAGGCCCGAACGGCTTTGGAAGTCCAGGCGCGGCGCCTGCTCACCGTAGACGTCGAACAGGACATGGGCGCTGGCCAGGGTGGCGTGACCGCACAGGGGGACTTCGGTGCTCGGGGTGAACCAGCGGATCCGATAGCCATCACCCTCGGCCACCACGAAGGCGGTTTCGGCGAGGTTGTGCTCGGCGGCCACCTGCTGCATCAAGCCATCGTCGAGCCACTGTTCCAGGTGGTAGACCATGGCCGGGTTGCCAGCGAAGGGACGGTCGCTGAAGGCGTCCACCTGATGAAAATGCAACTGCATGCCACGACTCCTGTATCTGGCGGGAAAGGTCCCGAGCATGCGGCATGCCGCCAGGGCCCGACAGTGACAGAGTCGTGGAATTTCTATCAGTACAGATGATCAGCCGCGACCAATCTCGGCGAACTGTCCCTGGGTATGGGTGGCCAGCACCACGGCGGCCAGCTCCACTTCAAGACCACGACGGCCAGCGCTCACATGAATCGTTTCATGTTGTTGCGCGGATTGATCGATAAAGGTGCGCAGGCGCTTCTTCTGCCCCAGCGGGCTGATCCCTCCGACCAGGTAGCCCGTGGCGCGCTGGGCGGCCTGCGGATCGGCCATTTCGCACTTCTTCACCCCCGCCGCGTGGGCCAGCGCCTTGAGGTCGAGGGTACCGACCACCGGCACCACGGCCACCAGCAGCTCGCCCTTTTCGCTGCTGGCGAGCAGGGTCTTGAACACCCGCAGCGGGTCAAGACCCAGCTTTTCCGCCGCCTCCAGGCCATACGAGGCGGTTTTCGGATCATGTTCATAACTGTGCACGCGGTGCTCGGCGCGCGCCTTCTTCAAGAGGTCCAGGGCGGGGGTCATCAACGGCTCCAGTCGATCACAAGTCGCCCGGTACTTTAGGGCAATTCCACCGGTGCAGCCAGCGCAGGTCCCAGGCTAGAGCAGCGGCCATGGATTCACGGCCCGGTGCGCCAGTCAGATTGTGGCCAGGCGTTCATTTTCGACCTTTGACATCAGCGTTTCTTGTCTATATTTTTTCGTTTATGAATAAATGGTGCACCTATAAGGTGCGCTTCCTGTACCCGCCCGGCGTCAATGGGGATCGACTCCGGGCTTTTTTGCTGTCGAGCGCCCAGCGCCTCACAACAACAAGAACCGAGGTCACACATGACAACTGCTCTACGCGAACCCACGTTATCCGCCCAATGCCTGGCCGAGTTTCTCGGCACCGCCCTGCTCATCTTCTTCGGCACCGGTTGTGTCGCCGCGCTCAAGGTCGCCGGCGCCAGCTTCGGCCTGTGGGAGATCAGCATCATCTGGGGGGTCGGCGTGAGCATGGCGATCTACCTGACCGCCGGTGTCTCCGGCGCGCACCTGAACCCGGCGGTCAGCATCGCCCTGGCCGTGTTCGCCGGTTTCGACAAGCGCAAGCTGCCGTTCTACATGCTGGCCCAGGTGTGCGGCGCGTTCTGCGGCGCCGCCCTGGTGTACTTCCTGTACAGCAACCTGTTCTTCGATTTCGAACAAAGCCACGCCATGGTCCGTGGCAGCCAGGCCAGCCTGGAGTTGGCCTCGGTGTTTTCCACCTACCCGCACCCGGCGCTGTCCACCGGCCAGGCCTTCCTGGTCGAAGTGATCATCACCGCCATCCTGATGGCCGTGATCATGGCGCTCACCGACGACAACAACGGTCTGCCACGCGGCGCCACCGCCCCCCTGCTGATCGGCCTGCTGATCGCCGTGATCGGCAGCGCCATGGGCCCGCTGACCGGCTTCGCGATGAACCCGGCGCGGGATTTCGGGCCTAAACTGATGACCTTCCTGGCCGGCTGGGGCGAAGTCGCCTTCACCGGCGGGCGCGATATTCCGTATTTCCTGGTGCCAGTGTTCGCGCCGATCCTCGGTGCCTGCCTGGGCGCGGCCCTGTACCGGGGGCTGATCGCCCGCAACTTGCCGACCACCCAGGCCGCGGCCCAACAGACAGACGATAATCCTCAGGGCGATACCCAGGTTTCCTGATGCCCGCGCCGGGCCCGGACCACAAGGCCGGCGCCCGCCACGCCCTGACCTACTCCCATATTCGTGCAAGGCCACCAACATGACCGATACCCTGGACAAGAACTACATCATCGCCCTGGACCAGGGCACCACCAGTTCGCGCGCCATCATCTTCGATCGCGACGCCAACGTGGTGGGCACCTCGCAGCGTGAATTCGCCCAGCACTACCCGCAGGCGGGCTGGGTCGAACACGACCCGATGGAAATCTTCGCCACCCAGAGCGCGACCATGGTCGAGGCCCTGGCCCAGGCCGGCATCAGCCACGCCCAGGTCGCCGCCATCGGCATCACCAACCAGCGTGAGACCACCGTCGTCTGGGACAAGGAAACCGGCCGCCCGGTGTACAACGCCATCGTCTGGCAATGCCGCCGCAGCACTGACATCTGCGCCCAGCTCAAGCGCGACGGCCATGAGCAGTACATCCGCGAGGCCACCGGCCTGGTCACCGACCCGTACTTCTCCGGCACCAAGCTCAAGTGGATCCTCGACAATGTCGAAGGCGCCCGCGAACGCGCCGAACGTGGCGAGCTGCTGTTCGGCACCATCGATACCTGGCTGATCTGGAAATTCTCCGGCGGCAAGGTGCATGTCACCGACTACACCAACGCCTCGCGTACGCTGATGTTCAACATCCATACGCTGCAGTGGGACGAGAAACTGCTCGATATCCTCGGCATTCCGCGTCAGATGCTGCCTGAGGTACGCCCATCGTCCGAAGTCTATGGCAAGACCAAGAGCGGCATCGACATCGCCGGTATCGCTGGCGATCAACAGTCGGCGCTGTTTGGCCAGATGTGCGTGGAGCCAGGCCAGGCCAAGAACACCTACGGCACCGGCTGCTTCCTGCTGATGAACACCGGCGACAAGGCGGTCCAGTCGTCCCACGGCCTGCTCACCACCATCGCCTGCGGCCCACGCGGCGAGGTGGCCTACGCCCTCGAAGGCGCAGTGTTCAATGGCGGCTCCACCGTGCAGTGGCTGCGCGACGAACTGAAGATCGTCAACGACGCCTACGACACCGAATACTTCGCCAGCAAGGTCAAGGACAGCAACGGCGTCTACCTGGTACCAGCCTTCACCGGCCTGGGCGCACCCTACTGGGATCCGTACGCCCGCGGCGCATTGTTCGGCCTGACCCGTGGCGTCAAGGTCGATCACATCATCCGCGCCGCCCTGGAATCGATCGCCTACCAGACCCGCGACGTGCTCGACGCCATGCAGCAGGACTGCGGCCAGCGCCTGAGCGAACTGCGGGTGGACGGTGGCGCGGTGGCCAACAACTTCCTCATGCAGTTCCAGGCCGACATTCTCGGCACCTGCGTCGAGCGCCCGAAAATGCGCGAGACCACGGCGCTGGGCGCGGCCTACCTGGCAGGCCTGGCCTGCGGTTTCTGGAGCGGCCTGGAAGAGCTGCGCGACAAGGCGATCATCGAGCGCGAGTTCAGCCCGCAGCTGGATGAAGCGGCGAAAGAGAAGCTGTACAAGGGCTGGCGCAAGGCTGTCGATCGCACCCGTGACTGGGAAGATCACGACGCCTGATTGAGGAATGCCGGGGCTGCTGCGCAGCCCCAGTTGACCAAAGGCCTACTGGTCGTCATCCCCTTCCTACGGCATCATTGCAGAATTTGTCCGGCTGCCCCAAAGGACCGCCCATGAATCTGCCCCCACGCCAACAACAAATCCTTGAGCTCGTCCGCGAACGCGGCTACGTCAGCATCGAGGAGATGGCGCAGCTGTTCGTCGTCACCCCGCAGACCATCCGCCGCGATATCAACCAGCTCGCCGAGGTCAACCTGCTGCGCCGTTATCACGGTGGCGCGGCCTACGACTCGAGCATCGAGAACACCGCCTACGCCATGCGCGCCGACCAGATGCGCGACGAAAAGCAGCGCATCGCCGAAGCCGTGGCCCGGCAGATTCCCGACCATGCCTCGCTGTTCATCAACATTGGCACCACCACCGAATCCATCGCCCGCGCCCTGCTCAACCACAACCACCTGAAGGTCATCACCAACAACCTGCATGTGGCGGCGATCCTGGCGGCCAAGGACGATTTCGAGGTGCTGGTGGCCGGCGGCACGGTTCGTCGCGACGGTGGCGTGGTCGGCCAGGCGAGCGTCGACTTCATCAACCAGTTCAAGGTCGATTTCGCCGTGGTCGGTATCAGCGGTATCGACGAGGACGGTAGCCTGCTGGACTTCGACTACCAGGAGGTGCGGGTATCCCAGGCGATCATTGCCAACGCCCGCCAGGTGCTGCTGGCGGCGGACTCGAGCAAGTTCGGTCGCAATGCCATGGTCCGCCTCGGTTCGATCAGCCTGATCGACTGCCTGGTGACGGATCAGGCCCCCTCTCCTGCCCTGACTCAACTGCTAAACCAGTACAAGATTCGTCTTGAGGTGGTTTGAAACAGTGCCCGTGGGGCGCATGGCTCATCCCTTGTGATCGAGCGCCGCCCGCGCGGCGCTCGATCTCACTCGCCTGAAAATTTCCAACAGTTCACCTCTCTCTTTTTCACAAATGTTCATTTCCCTGTCATCCGATCAGTTTTTTCTATAAAGACTGACTGGCAGCCGCCTGTTCATTGCGCTAGTATTTTCGAAAACGAACATCAATGTTCATATTCGATGTGAACAGCCCCAGGAGGCCTTGCCCGTGTCCCAGCCCGTTTCGTCCCAGCCACCGCTCCAGGACTGCTACGACCTCGCCGTGATCGGCGGTGGCATCAATGGCGTCGGTATCGCTGCCGATGCCGCCGGGCGCGGCCTGAAGGTGTTCCTTTGCGAAAAGGACGACCTGGCCCAACACACCTCCTCGGCCAGCAGCAAGCTGATCCACGGCGGCCTGCGCTACCTGGAGCACTACGAGTTCCGCCTGGTGCGCGAAGCACTGGCCGAGCGCGAAGTCCTGCTGGCCAAGGCGCCGCACATCGTCAAACCCATGCGCTTCGTGCTGCCCCATCGCCCGCACCTGCGCCCGGCCTGGATGATCCGCGCCGGCCTGTTCCTCTATGACCACCTGGGCAAGCGCAAGCGCCTGGGCGCCTCGCGCGGCCTGCGCTTCGGCCCGGGCTACCCGCTCAAGCCGGCCATCACCCGCGGCTTCGAATACGCCGACTGCGCGGTGGACGATGCGCGCCTGGTGGTAGTCAACGCCATGGCCGCACGGGAAAAGGGCGCGCACATCCACACCCGCACCCGCTGCCTGCGCGCCGAGCGCGTCGACGGCCTGTGGCAGGTAGAACTGCAGCATGCCGACGGCAGCCTGCAGAGCATCCGCGCCAAGGCACTGGTGAACGCGGCCGGCCCCTGGGTCGCCAGTTTCATCAAGGACGATCTCAAGCTCGACGCGCCGTACGGCATCCGCCTGATCCAGGGCAGCCACCTGATCGTGCCGCGCCTGTACGAAGGCGAGCACGCCTATATCCTGCAGAACGAAGACCAGCGCATCGTCTTCTGCATCCCTTACCTGGACCGCTTCACCCTGATCGGCACCACCGACCGCGAATACAGCGGCGACCCGGCCAAAGTGGCAATCACCGATCAGGAAACCGACTACCTGCTCAAGGTGGTCAACGAGCACTTCAACCATCAGCTCAGCCGTGCTGACATCCTGCATACCTATTCCGGCGTGCGCCCGCTGTGCAACGACGAGTCGGACAACCCGTCGGCCGTGACCCGCGACTACACCCTGGCGCTGTCTGCAGCCCAAGGTGAGGCACCATTGCTGTCGGTGTTCGGCGGCAAACTGACCACCTACCGCAAGCTGGCCGAGTCGGCCATGGCCGAGTTGCAGCCATTCTTCACCCAGATGCGTGGTAGCTGGACTGCCGGCGCACCGCTGCCGGGCGGCGAAAGCATGACTACCGTCCAGGCGCTGGTCGATGCCGTGCTGGCACGCCATGACTGGTTGCCGGTGGACATCGCCAAGCGCTGGGCCGTCACCTACGGTAGCCGCGTATGGCGCCTGCTCGAAAGCGTGGAAGGCCCAGAAGGCCTGGGGCAATCCATCGGCGGTGGCCTGTTCAGCCGTGAAGTGGACTACCTGCGCGAACAGGAATGGGCGGTCGATGCCGCCGACATCCTCTGGCGCCGGACCAAGCTCGGCCTGTTTACCTCGACCGCCGAGCAGCAGGCACTCGAGGAGTACCTGCAACAGGCGCGACTGAATCAGGCCCGGGGCCAAGCCGCCTGATCAGGCCTCGGTAACCACGGCAGGCTGCAGGAAGCGTGTGTAGGCTTCCTGCGCCAGCGTCAGGCGCAGAGCCTGCAAGGACTTTTCGTACTTCGCCCGCAACGCCTCGGACTGGATCAGATACATCTGCTCGGAGAGCATCTCGGCATGGGTGAGCTGCTCGTCAAGCGCAGCAACCAGGGCATCGACCTGCTCGGGATAACGAACGTGTACATAGCGGTCCCAAAACGATCGCTGCGCCAAGGCGGCACTCAGTCTTTCGGGCGTCTCCTCCCGCAGTATCTGAAGCATCGCCGTGTTCAGGTCGCCCGAGGTCACCCTGGAATCCATCATGTAGTACATGCCATCTGGCTGACCTGGAAGCGCCAATGCTTCGGCGAGATGCGTCCGATAGGCCAGGTAGACCTCGACAGGATCAACTTCACCGCCCTTGCGCTCAAGCACCTCGACCTTTCTTGCGGCAATGGTGTTGACCTCGTCCAGGCGATACAGCCCCTGGCCCGCTTTCATCAGGGCCGCTTCACGCTCGGCAAGATTCTGCCCCGCCGCCAGGCGTTCCACGTAGAGCGTGGTTTCCAGCTCGCTGAGTACCAGAAGCAGACGATCTTCGCAGGTGCGCTCCCCACCGGCCTGGGTGAACAGGATCGTACGCAGTTCGGTGTTTCGATCACAGGCGTCCAGCATCCGCCAGATTCGTCTTCGATAGAAATCGGCATGCTCGCGAAAGTCGGAAGTTTCTGCAAAATCCGCAATGAACTGGAACAGATCCGTCGAATCAGGTTCTTCACGCAACCTCAGCCACTGGGCTTCACGTCGGCTACGCAGCTTGCCCGCACTGCCCGCCAGCCACCGTTCCCGCGCAGCACTGTCGATCAACTGATGATCAACCGGACGCAGATTGTGGGGCTCATGCGCAGCCAGGTTCACCAACGCCTGACTGGTTTCATCCAACGGGTTGTCGTGCAGCACCATCCGCCGCAGGCGCAGTTGCAGGTTGTGCAGATCCTGGCGCACATGCTGGATGCTGTTGTTGCGCAAATCGGCGATACCTTGCCAGGGCAGTTGCTCGACCCGCTCGGGCAGCGCGTCCAGCTCAGTCGAGTTCAGCGAAAGATGACGCAGGTGGCGCAACCCATCCACATCAGGCGCATAGCCCAGCGGGTTGTGGCCCAGATCAAGCGTTCGCAAGTTGAGTAACGCCAGCAGGCGCCGGTTGCCCGCAGTGCTCATGACAATCTGGTTATGACCCAAGCGCAAGTAACGGAGCGAAACCAGTTGCTCAATGCCCGCCGGAATTTCGGTGAGCTGGTTGTACCGAAGGTCAAGCTCCTGCAATTCAGGGAAGCATGCGAGGAAATCCGCATCAAGCCAGGTAAGGTCCATGTCTCGCAAGGTCAGGCGTGTGACATGGTCGAACATTACGCCCGTCGGCAGGCTTGGCAGACTGCCGACATGCTCGCCCCGGATCAACAGCCAATGACCACCGTCACCAAGGGTCGAGCTCTTGCGCCGCCAGCAGCGGCGCAAGGCATTGACCACGCGCTGGCGTCGGTGCCTGTCCAGCACTCCACGCCCCGCTCCCTGCCAGGCTTGCAAGGCTTCCCGCAGACGCGCCAGATGACGTCTCAAGCGGTTGTAGTGCAACCACGGATCCACGCGCTTGGCCAGCAGGTCCTCCATGTAGCGCTCCAGTTGCTCCCTGCCGAGGGTGGGGTAGATCTGCTGAATGCCTCGCCGACTCGCCTCCCGGCTGCTGGTCACGCGCACATTCAACGGATACCCCACTCGCCCGTCGGCAAAGCGCACGGGAGGGCGAATGCCCTCGCCAACCGGCGCCTGCCCGATCAAGGTGGCGGACAGCGTCCGCTGAGCGCTGGCGGACGACGCCAGCTTTTCGATCAATGCCTGCTCATCGAGTGCCGCGCCCCCCAGCAGCAGCTTTTGCGAGGGTTCGAGTGTCAGCAGCAGGGCCTGGACCAGACCGTCCTGAACCGATGCCTGTGCCAATGGGAGACCCTCGCCGTTTTCGACGAGATAACCCTGTTCGCCACGAGCCAGGCAAAGCGTGCTTTGTGCGACTGCAGCCTCCCTCCCGATCCCGACGCGGGCCTTGCCCTGGATGGAGCCTTCCCGAACTTCCACACGCAACGTCTCGGCCCAAGGCGCCAATTGGTCGATCAACCCCAGCGCCAGACGCTCGGTGTCCTGATTGGCCGCGTTGGCTTGATGAAGGCCGGCAATGGCCCTGTCCACCCGACTGTCGCGCAGGCACCAATGTGCTTGCTCGGCGAGATTCAAGGGCACTCGCTGCTTGTTGAGCATATCCGCGAGTTGCGCCGAGCTGGCCTGCTCTACGATTTCTTTCGCGCTGCGCTGGCTCAAGCCAGGGAAATCCCGTTTCAGCAGCAGCGCATGCGGCGAGTCGGATGCCTGCCTGGAGCGGACTTGCGCCTCGAGGGCATCATCTCGTAGCGTGGGAAAGGCTTCGTGAACCTGATAACGTTCCCAGGCATCCAGCAGGCGCGCAGGTGGCGGTGCCTGCTCCAGATGCAAGAAGCGCAGATGCTCTTCTCCAAACCCCGTGCTCTCGACCAGCCTGGCAGCCTGCTCGTCGGTGACATTACCCAACTCGCCGCCCAACTGGCGCATCAACAACCCTGCGCCACTCCACTCATGCGCCGGAGTCTGATGGTGCAATTTCAGGTGCCCCGCATCAGTCACTAGCGGCGCCAGTCCATCGACAAAGGGCGCACGCTCCAGCACCTTGCCCACGGCGACCCCTCCTGCGGCAATGAGAGCGCCCACGGCGACGTTCTCGGCAACCCCGAACAAGTGCTGCAAAGCAGCCTGGCGATCACCCAGCTTCCAGGCTTCATACCCCTCGTATACCTCGTTGGCAACCTGCACCGCCGCCACCCCAAGCATCACCTGCCCCAGCACCGGCACGAACAACCCTGCAAGATTCAACACACTCAGCCCAGTCTCAATGTACAGGTCGAAACGCTCCCTGCGCAGCGCACTGTCCTCATCGCCGGTCGGCACCGCAAGCACGCGTGCATCATCGAGAGTCTTCTCGATACGCAGGCGACGCAAGTAAACGAACAATGTGCCTTCGACAGCGGCATGACGGCCATCGAGCTCGATCGACTTGCCGTTGTCGGCGCCCACCCGCTGCTTGTTCAGGGCACTGGTGAATGATGGCCTTTCCCGTTCGCGAATAAAGCGCATGAAGAACTCGGCGAAGGGCACCTGCCGAAGCCGCCCCGCCAACGTCTCGTACAAAGCTGCCCAGGACACATGACGCTGGACGGGCTGAACCGGGTCGCCCGGAATCCAGCTGATGACACCAGCGACGGGGCCGCCGGCCTGCTCCCGCACTTCAAGGGTCACCACCCCTTCCACACGCTTGCCCAGCACGCTCAGTTGTCGACACGTCATAACAGCCGTATCGCCAGGAACGATAGGTTGTGGTGAACAGAGTGGTAACACCTGCAGGTACGAGCGCTCATCGATGTGTGCCTCCAGCATCGCGCTACGCACGGCAACCTCGAAACGTGCTCGCAAGTCCTCTTCAAGCTGCGCATGCACTGCCGACAGCAATATCGAATCGCTTGGCTGCAAACGGCTTTTCAAAAGGGCCTGGTACTGGCCTCCGATATCCAGGCTGCGACAGAGCTGGGCGAATTGAGTGAAAGGGAGCGCCAGGCGCTTTTGGTTGGCATCGAGCAACTTCGCTTCGGTCCCCAGGTCGGCATGTGTTTCCCTTTCCGTATAGTTGTGAAGGGCCGCCGTCAGTAATTCTCGACTGGACACATGCCGGTAGCTCGGCTTGACCGCCGAATTGATCAGGCTGGGTAAATACACCTTCTGTGCAATCCGCACCCTGTTGGTACGCACATCGACATCGAGCTTGTATTGCTTGAGCAACGCCTGCTTAAGCAAGGGTTCTGCAAACTCATCGAGCGCAGGCACTGGTGCCAGCAGCTCATGTATCTTCTGCGCGCTACTCTGTTGCGCCTCGAACGCGCGCTGCAGTGCCGCCAGGCGATCTATCGCGGCAGTTCGCATCCAAGCCGGAAGTTGCTTGGCTATCAATGCATCAATGGAGTCTGGGGGTATCTCGTGAACACTCATGGGGGCTTCATCTGAGGGGGGGAAAGCCCTAGTTGGCCAGCGCCCATGCCTACGGTGTCGGTAGATAGTTACGGATCGCGCCAGCACTCATTCGGATTTCCGAACGCCAGCTCGCAACGCGTTCGGTTTGACGGACATCAAATGACACCTAAAAACCTTCAACAAAGAGTAATCCCCAGTATTTTCGCGGCGTTATGATCAAGGTTGGGGCTTGGCACGACTCATGCTCTACACTTGAACGCCGAATGCACCACGCTTCATGCTGTATTCGTTGAACGAAAGAGTCCGCCAACGGCTCCATAAGAAAAACAAACACGTCGAGGAAAATTTGATGCGCATCGTTCGTCAATTGCTGGGCGCCGCCATCGCGGCAGCCGTCATTTCGTCGCCCGTCATGGCCGAAGAACTGACCGGCACCCTGAAGAAGATCAAGGACTCCGGCACCATCACCCTGGGCCATCGCGACTCCTCCATTCCGTTCTCCTACCTGGCCGGCAAACCGGAACCAGTGGGCTACTCCCATGACATCCAGCTGGCCGTCGTCGAAGCCCTGAAGAAGCAACTGGGCACCGACATCAAGGTCAAGTACAACCTGGTCACTTCGCAGACCCGTATCCCGCTGGTGCAGAATGGCACCGTCGACCTTGAGTGCGGTTCCACCACCAACAACGTCGAGCGCCAGCAGCAGGTCGGCTTCTCGGTGGGCATCTTCGAAGTCGGCACCCGCCTGCTGACCAAGGTCAAGGATGGCCAGCCCTCCTATAAAGACTTTGCCGACCTGGCCGGCAAGAACGTGGTGACCACCGCCGGCACCACCTCCGAGCGCATCCTCAAGGCGATGAACGCCGACAAGCAGATGAAGATGAACGTGATCTCCGCCAAGGACCACGGTGAAGCCTTCAACATGCTCGAAAGCGGCCGCGCCGTGGCCTTCATGATGGACGACGCACTGCTGGCCGGTGAAATGGCCAAGGCCAAGAAGCCTGCCGACTGGGTCATCACCGGCACGCCACAGTCGTACGAAATCTACGGCTGCATGGTGCGCAAGGACGACCCGGCCTTCAAGAAAGCGGTCGACGAGGCCATCGTCGCCTACTTCAAGTCGGGTGACGTCAACAAGAGCTACGACAAGTGGTTCCAGCAGCCGATTCCGCCAAAGGGCCTGAACCTGCAGTTCCCGATGAGCGACGAGCTGAAGAAGCTGATCGCCGAGCCGACCGACAAGGCGGCGGACGAGAAGAAGTCCTGACCTCCGGCAAATAGTGGCCTGAAGCGCATCCGCGCGAATCCATCCAACAGGCCACTTAGTTAGTGTCTAACCTTTACATCCGAGGGCGTCGAACGCCCCCGGATGTATCGAGGTGCCCGTGAAACAACCGTCTGAGGGGAAATCCCGATGAATTACAACTGGGACTGGGGCGTGTTCTTCAAGTCCACCGGCGTGGGCAGCGAAACCTATCTGGACTGGTACGTCACCGGCCTGGGCTGGACCATCGCCATCGCCATCTCCGCCTGGATCATCGCCTTGCTGCTGGGCTCGCTGCTCGGCGTGATGCGTACCGTACCCAATCGTCTGGTGTCAGGGATTGCCACCGCCTACGTCGAGCTGTTCCGCAACGTGCCGCTGCTGGTGCAGCTGTTCATCTGGTACTTCCTGGTACCGGACCTGCTGCCCGAAGGCCTGCAGGAATGGTTCAAGCAAGACCTCAACCCGACCACCTCGGCGCTGATCAGCGTGGTCATCTGCCTCGGCCTGTTCACCGCCGCCCGTGTCTGCGAGCAGGTGCGTACCGGCATCCAGGCGCTGCCCCGCGGCCAGGAGTCGGCCGGGCGCGCGATGGGCTTCAGCCTGCCGCAGATCTACATGAACGTGCTGCTGCCGCAGGCCTACCGGATCATCATTCCGCCGCTCACCTCGGAATTTTTGAACGTGTTCAAGAACTCCTCGGTGGCCTCGCTGATCGGCCTGATGGAGCTGCTGGCGCAGACCAAGCAGACCGCCGAGTTCTCCGCGAACCTGTTCGAAGCATTCACCCTGGCCACCCTGATCTACTTCACCCTGAACATGGGCCTGATGCTGCTCATGCGCATGGTCGAGAAGAAAGTCGCGGTACCGGGCCTGATTTCCGTGGGAGGCAAGTAAATGGACATGGATTTCAGTGAAATCATCCCGGCCCTGCCCGCCCTCTGGGACGGCATGGTCCTGACCCTGCAACTGATGGTCATGGGCGTGGTCGGCGGCATTGCCCTGGGTACCATCCTCGCCCTGATGCGCCTGTCGTCGAACAAGCTGCTGGCCAATATCGCCGGCACCTACGTCAACTACTTCCGCTCCATCCCGCTACTGCTGGTGATCACCTGGTTCTACCTGGCGGTGCCGTTCGTGCTGCGCTGGATCACCGGCGAAGACACCCCGGTGGGTGCGTTCACCTCCTGCGTCGTGGCCTTCATGATGTTCGAGGCGGCCTACTTCTGCGAAATCGTCCGCGCCGGCGTGCAGTCGATCTCCAAGGGCCAGATGGGCGCCGCGCAGGCGCTGGGCATGAGCTACGGGCAATGCATGCGCCTGATCATCCTGCCCCAGGCGTTTCGCAAGATGACCCCGCTGCTGCTGCAACAGAGCATCATCCTGTTCCAGGACACCTCGCTGGTCTACACCGTCGGCCTGATCGACTTCCTCAACTCGGCCCGCTCCAACGGCGACATCATCGGACGCTCCCATGAGTTCCTGATCTTCGCCGGTGTCGTCTACTTCCTCATCAGCTTCTCCGCTTCCTGGCTGGTCAAGCGCCTGCAAAAAAGGATCACCGTATGATTTCCATCAAGAACGTCAACAAGTGGTACGGGGACTTCCAGGTACTGACCGACTGCAGCACCGAGGTCAAGAAGGGTGAAGTGGTGGTGGTCTGCGGTCCGTCCGGCTCGGGCAAGTCGACCCTGATCAAGTGCGTCAACGCGCTGGAGCCGTTCCAGAAAGGCGACATCGTGGTCGACGGCACCTCCATCGCCGACCCGAAGACCAACCTGCCCAAGCTGCGTTCGCGGGTCGGCATGGTGTTCCAGCACTTCGAGCTGTTCCCGCACCTGTCGATCACCGAGAACCTGACCATCGCCCAGCGCAAGGTGCTCGGCCGCAGCGAGGCGGAAGCCACCAAGAAGGGCCTGGCCCTGCTTGACCGCGTGGGCCTCGGCGCCCACGCCAAGAAGCACCCCGGCCAGCTGTCCGGTGGCCAGCAGCAGCGCGTGGCGATCGCCCGCGCCCTGTCGATGGACCCGATCGTCATGCTGTTCGACGAACCGACATCGGCGCTGGACCCGGAAATGGTCAACGAAGTACTGGACGTGATGGTCGAGCTGGCCCACGAAGGCATGACCATGATGTGCGTGACCCACGAGATGGGCTTCGCGCGCAAGGTCGCCAACCGGGTGATCTTCATGGACAAGGGTAACATCATCGAGGACTGCCAGAAGGAAGACTTCTTCGGCAACCCCGAAGGCCGCCACGAACGCACCCAACACTTCCTCAGCAAGATCCTGCAACACTAAGCAGGCACCGCTGCCCGGCCCTGCCGGGCAGCGGATGCTGGTGGTGACAAGGCCACTGTGATGAAATGCGACCCCTCGCTCCTTCGCCCTGCCCAGCCCGCCGTGAAATCCCGTCTGATCCGCCAACTGCTCGTCCCGCCCCTGGTCATCCTGCTGATGGTCGGGCTGGGCTTCGCCGCCTTCCTGATCAGCGAGAACAACGGCATCCGCACCCTCAGCGAGAATGGCGAACGCCAGCTCGAGCTGCACGCCCGCACCGTCGAAAGCGAAATCAGCAAGTACACCTACCTGCCCAGCCTGCTGGAGCTGGAAGACAGCGTCTCGCGCCTGCTCACCGACCCCGAGGCCGGTGATCGCCAGGCCGTCAACGAATACCTCGAAGGCCTGAACCGGCGCAGCCGCAGCCGGGCGATCTTCGTCCTCGACACCAATGGCCGGGTCCAGGCCACCAGCAACTGGCGCGACGCCGACTCCTTCCTCGGCGAGGACCTGGCGTTTCGCGCCTACTTCCAGGTCGCCGTGCGCGGCGAGCCGGGACGCTTCTACGGCATCGGCAGCACCACGGGCGAGGCCGGCTACTACCTGGCCCACGGGCTGGAGGAACACGGCAAGATCATCGGCGTGGCGGTGATCAAGGTGCGCCTGGACACCCTCGAGGAGCGCTGGCAGCGTGCCCGCCTGGAAGCCTTCGTCAGCGACGAGAACGGCATCATCATCCTCTCCAGCGACCCGGCCCGGCGCCTGAAATCGGTACGCCCGTTGACGCCGCAGATCAAGGAACGCCTGGCGCGCAGCCTGCAGTACTACTGGTGGCCGCTCAACGAACTGCAACCGCTGGCCCGCGAAACCCTGGCCGACGGCGTGGAGAAGCTCACCTTCCCGGCCAACAGCGAGACCGACCAGGGCAAGCAACGTGAGGTGTCCTACCTGGCCCAGACCCGCCGCCTGGTCGACACCCCCTGGCATTTCACCCTGCTCACCCCGTTGCAGGACCTGCGCCGCGAATCGATGATGCAGGGCATCCTGGTGGGCGTGGCCTTCGCCCTGCTGGCGATCCTGGCCATCGCCTGGAACGAGCGGCGCAAGGTGATCGCCACCCGCCTGGCCGCCCGCGAGGCACTGGAAGAAGCCAACAGCCAGCTGGAGCGCAAGATCACCGAGCGCACCGCCGACCTGCGCGCCAGCAACGAACGGCTCAAGGGCCAGATCCGCGAGCGCCGCCACGCCGAGCAGACCCTGCGCCACGCCCAGGACGAGCTGGTCCAGGCCGGCAAGCTGGCAGCCATCGGGCAGATGTCCACCAGCATCGCCCACGAACTGAACCAGCCGCTGGCGGCCCTGCGCACCCTGTCCGGCAACACCGTGCGCTTCCTCGAGCGCGGCGCGCTGGAAACCGCCAGCGCCAACCTGCGCACCATGAACGACCTGATCGACCGCATGGGCCGCATCACCGCCAGCCTGCGCTCGTTTGCCCGACGTGGCGACGACAGTGGCCAGGCCTCGTTGGAGAAGGCCGTGGAGGCCACCTTGCAGGTGCTGGCCAACCGCATCAGCGCCTGTCATCTGCAACTGCACCGACAGTTCGACGACCAGCTGCTGGCCATCGACCAGACCCGCCTGGAACAGATCCTGGTCAACCTGATCGGCAACGCCCTCGACGCCATGGCCACCCAACCCCTGCCGCAACTGTGGCTGGAAGGCGAAGTCCAGGGCGACAAGTACCGTCTGCGGGTGCTCGACAACGGCCACGGCATCGATGCCGAGGCACGCAAGCACCTGTTCGAACCCTTCTTCACCACCAAACCGGGCGAGCATGGCCTGGGCCTGGGCCTGACCCTGTCGGCGAGCCTGGCCACCGCCGCCAAGGGTACACTGAGCGTCGAACATCCCGCCGGTGGCGGCACCGCGTTCGTGCTTGCCCTGCCCCTGGTCACGCCCCCTAGCGAAATGGCTGAGCCTCTATGAAACAAGCACCTCTCACCGTCCTGATCGTCGAAGACGACCCGCACGTGCTGCTCGGCTGCCAGCAGGCGCTGGCCCTGGAAGATATCGCCTGCGAAGGCGTCGGCAGCGCCGAACAGGCCCTGGAACGCATCGGCGACGACTTCGCCGGTATCGTCGTCAGCGATATCCGCCTGCCGGGCATCGATGGCCTGGAGTTGCTCAACCGCCTCAAGGCCCGCGACCGCAGCCTGCCGGTGGTGCTGATCACCGGCCACGGCGACATCGACATGGCGGTCGGCGCCATGCGCAACGGCGCCTATGACTTCATGGAGAAGCCCTTCTCGCCCGAGCGCCTGGTCGAGGTGGTGCGCCGCGCCCTGGAACAGCGCGGCCTGTCTCGCGAGGTATTCGCCCTGCGCCGCCAACTGGCCGAGCAGAGCAGCCTGGAAGGGCGCATCATTGGCCGTTCGCCGGCCATGGAGCAGTTACGCGAACTGATCGCCAACGTCGCCGACACCTCGGCCAACGTGCTGATCGAAGGCGAGACCGGTACCGGCAAGGAGCTGGTCGCCCGTTGCCTGCACGACTTCAGCCGGCGCCAGGGCCAGCCGTTCGTGGCGCTGAATTGCGGCGGCCTGCCGGAGAACCTGTTCGAAAGCGAGATCTTCGGCCACGAGGCCAATGCCTTCACCGGTGCCGGCAAACGTCGCATCGGCAAGATCGAGCACGCCAATGGCGGCACGCTGTTCCTCGACGAGGTCGAGAGCATGCCGATCAACCTGCAGATCAAGCTGCTGCGCGTGCTGCAGGAGCGCACCCTGGAACGTCTGGGCTCGAACCAGAGCATCCCGGTGGACTGCCGGGTGATCGCCGCGACCAAGTCCGACCTCGCCACCCTGGGCCAGAGCGGCCAGTTCCGCAGCGACCTGTACTACCGGCTCAACGTGGTCACCCTGGAGCTGCCGCCGCTGCGCGAGCGCCGCGAAGACATCCTGCAACTGTTCGAGCACTTCCTGCAGCAATCGGCGCTGCGCTTCGACCGCGAGGCGCCGGAGCTGGACAGCCAGACCCTGTCGCGGCTGATGGCCCACGACTGGCCGGGCAACGTGCGCGAGCTGCGCAACGTCGCCGAGCGCCATGCCCTGGGTCTGCCCGCGTTCAAGAAGGGCCCCAGTGGTGGCGCCAGCCAGGGCCTGGGCTTTGCCGAGGCGGTCGAAGCGTTCGAACGCAACCTGCTCAGCGACGCTTTGCAGCGCACCGGCGGCAACCTGAGCCAGGCCAGCCAGGAGCTGGGCATGGCCAAGACCACGCTGTTCGACAAAGTGAAAAAGTACGGCCTCGGCTGATCGGCAACCTGACCCTGGAAGTTCAACGTGGACCTGGTATTCAAAGCGGCCCTGGGCGCCGGCGTGGTGGTGCTCCTGGCGATCCTGTCGAAGACCCGCAACTATTACATTACCGGCCTGGTGCCGCTGTTTCCCACCTTTGCCCTGATCGCCCACTACATCGTCGGCAAGGGGCGATCGCTGGAAGACCTGAAGACCACCATCCTGTTCGGGATGTGGTCGATCATTCCGTACTTCGTGTACTTGGCGACCTTGTATGTGCTGGTCGACCGCCTGCGTCTGGAGGCGTCGCTAGCCCTGGCCACGGTGGCCTGGCTGGCGGCGGCGACGGTGCTGGTGAGCCTCTGGGTAAGAATGCACTGAGCGTACCGCGGGGCTATCGTGGGAGCGGGCTTGCCCCGCGATGGGTTCTAGAGCCGGGCGATATGCGTGACATCCTGCCGATGCGCCTGTAGGTAGGGTAGGACCGCCCCCAGCAACGGCGCCTTGAACGGCTCCTGGAAACGATGCGCCAGCCCCGGAATCAGCCGCAACTGACTGCCCCGGATATGCGCCGCCAGATGCACCCCGTGCATCACCGGCAGCAACGGATCGGCGGTGCCGTGCACCACCAGCGTCGGGACCCGCAGCTGGTTGAGCAACTCGACCCGACTGGGTTCGGCAAGGATCGCCATGATCTGGCGCTTGACCCCTTCCGGATTGAACGCCCGGTCATAAGCCACGGCGGCTTGTGCCAGCAACACGGCACGGTCGTCCCGCACCTCCGGGCTGCCCAGCGCCGCCAACAGGTCAGCCTGCTGCTCGATGGCCACCTCGCGGCTCGGCGCGCTGCGCCGCGCCAGCAACTGCACCAGCGCCGGATCCGGCGCCGGCAGGCCGGCGGCCCCTGAACTGGACATCACCAGGGTCAGGCTGCTCACCCGCTCCGGGGCCATGGCCGCCAGGTGCTGGGCGATCATGCCGCCCATGCTCACCCCCAGCACATGGAACTGGCGGATCCCCAGGGCATCCATCAGGCCCAGGCCGTCACCGGCCATGTCGGTGAGGGTATAGGGCGCCGACACCGGCAGGCCCAGCTTGTAGCGCAGCAGTTCGACGGTCAGGTTGGCCGAGGCCGGCAGCTGGTTCCAGCGCGACAGGCCGACATCGCGGTTGTCGTAGCGAATCACCCGAAAACCTTGGCGGCACAGCGCCTCGACCACGTCGTCCGGCCAGTGGATGAGCTGCCCGCCCAGGCCCATGACCAGCAACAGCGCCGGATCGCGAGGCGCGCCGACGCTCTGGTAAACCAGGCTCAGTTCACCGAGCTCGGCCCGTTGCACCGGCACATGGACGTCGCAGCGACCCTCGGCGAAGCTCGCCGGCACGCTGACCAGCAGCAAGAAGAAAAGTAGTAAAGCCCGCATGAAAGAAACACCAGAATGCAGATCCCCAGTAGAGCGCGAGTCTGATGAAATCCGTTCGGGCGCGCTGCCACAAAACCGTGACAGTTTCGTGAACCTTGCCGAGCGGTCGTGTGCATCCTGTTATCGACAGCACAGGGAAACATGAGGGAAACTCAACGAAACCTCGTTTTAGCTCAAAGAATGCTCACGGAGCCGTCGTGCTGGAAATCCGCCACCTGAAAACCCTTCATGCCCTACGCGAAGCCGACAGCCTGGTGGAGGCCGCCGAGCGCCTGCACCTGACCCAGTCGGCGCTGTCGCACCAGTTCAAGGAGCTGGAGGAACGCCTGGGCCTGCCGCTGTTCGTGCGCAAGACCAAGCCCATCCGCTTCACCAGTGCCGGCCTGCGCCTGTTGCAACTGGCCGACGCCACCCTGCCGCTGCTGCGCGGCGCCGAGCGCGACATCGCCCGCCTGGCCGGCGGCACCGCCGGACGCCTGCACATGGCCATCGAGTGCCACAGCTGCTTCCAGTGGCTGATGCCGACCATCGACCAGTTCCGCGACGCTTGGCCGGAGGTGGAGCTGGACCTGGCCTCGGGCTTCGCCTTCGCCCCGCTGCCGGCCCTGGCCCGTGGCGACCTGGACCTGGTGGTGACCTCCGACCCGGTGGATCTGGCCGGCATCACCTACGTGCCGCTGTTTACCTACGAGGCCATGCTCGCCGTGGCCAACCAGCACCCGCTGGCCAGCAAGCCATACATCGTGCCCCAGGACCTGCTCGACCAGACCCTGATCACCTACCCGGTGGAACGCGACCGCCTGGACATCTTCACCCGCTTCCTGGAGCCGGCCGACATCGAGCCGGCGGCGGTACGCACCTCGGAGCTGACGGTGATGATGATGCAACTGGTGGCCAGCGGCCGCGGCGTGTGCGGCATGCCGCACTGGGCGCTGCACGAGTACAGCTCGCGGGGCTACGTGAAAGGCAAGCGCCTGGGCGAGAAAGGGCTGTTCGCCACGCTCTATGCCGCGGTGCGCACCGACATGCTCGATGCGCCGTACATGCGCGACTTCCTGCTGACCGCCAAGGACACCTCGTTCGCCACCCTGGACGGGGTCAGCGCGGTGCGTTGAGGCCTTCGCGCCACAGCGGCAGGATCAGGTCGCGAGTCAGGGGAGCCAGATCCAGGTCCGTCGCCTGGTCGGCGGACAGCCAGGTCACCTCTTCGATTTCCGCCGCCGGGTTTACCGTCGCGGTGCATTGGACGCGAAACAACTCGGCCTGCACCTCGAAGCCCGGTTCGTTGGCGGCCGGGGCGCTGAAACGGCCCAGGTGAATGGCCTGGGCCGGATCGATGCGCAGGCCCAGCTCCTCGTGCAGCTCGCGTACCAGCGCCTGGGCCGGCGACTCGCCCGCATCGATCTTGCCGCCGGGCTGCATGAACGCCTGGGTACCGCGCTTGCGTACCAGCAGGGTGCGGCCTTGCGCGTCGATGAGCAGGGCGGCGGCGATGCGGATGGTGTTGGACATGGTGGACTCACGGGCGGATGAAGGGGCGCAGGATACCTGACCAGAGCCTATCGCGGGGCAAGCCCGCTCTCACGACAGCAATGCCGAATACGCGTGGGAGCGGGCTTGCCCCGCGATAGGTTTCCCGGACGAACGGCCCCTTGCCAATCCGCCCTCGCCCCTTCATAACCAACCCATGAACCTCCCAGCCCACCAGCACCCGGTGCTCGGCCTGTTCCACCCCGCCGTCGCCACCTGGTTCCGCCAGCGTTTCGCCACGGTCACCGATGCCCAGGCCGGCGCCTGGCCGTTGATCCACGCTGGCCAGTCGATGCTGCTGGCCGCGCCGACCGGCTCGGGCAAGACCCTCAGCGCCTTTCTCGCCGTGCTCGACGAGCTGTTCCGCCAGGGCCTGGCGCACGACGGCGAACTGCCGGCGCAGACCCAGATCGTCTACGTTTCGCCCCTCAAGGCGTTGTCCAACGACATCCGCCTGAACCTCGACGTGCCGCTCGAAGGTATCGGCCACCAGATCGAACAGCTTGGCCTGAAGGCCCCGCGCATCACCACCGCCGTGCGCACCGGCGATACCCCGCAGAAGGAACGCGCCGCCATGCGCAAGCTGGCGCCGCATATCCTGGTGACCACGCCGGAATCGCTCTACGTGCTGATGGGCTCGGCCTCGGGCCGTGCGGGACTGGCCAGCGTGCACACGGTGATCGTCGACGAGATCCACGCGCTGGCCGGCAACAAGCGCGGCTGCCACCTGGCGCTGACCCTGGAGCGTCTGCAGGCCTTGGCAGGCCGGCCGCTGCGGCGCATCGGCCTGTCCGCCACCCAGCGCCCGGTGGCGCGGGTGGCGCGGTTCCTGGTCGGGCAGGATCGCCCGTGCGCCATCGTCGATATCGGCCATGTCCGCCATCGCGACCTCGCCCTGGAAGTGCCGCCCGTGCCGCTGGGCGCGGTGATGGCCACGGATGTCTGGGAGCTGGTCTACGACCGCCTCGCCAGCCTTGCCCGCGAGCACCGCACTACCCTGGTGTTCGTCAACACCCGGCGCCTGGCCGAGCGCCTGACCCGCCACCTCGGCGAGCGCCTGGGCAACCACGCCGTGGCCGCGCACCACGGCAGCCTGGCCAAGGAGCATCGCCTGGCCGCCGAGCAGCGTCTCAAGGGCGGCGAACTGCAGGTGCTGGTGGCCACCGCCTCGCTGGAGCTGGGCATCGATATCGGTGAGGTCGACCTGGTCTGCCAGATCGCCTCGCCGGGCTCGATCGCGGCCTTGCTGCAACGGGTCGGGCGCTCCGGCCACCAGGTCGACGGCGTGCCCAAGGGGCGCCTGTTCCCTACCTCGCGGGACGATCTGATCGAATGTGTCGCCCTGCTCGACTGCGTGCGCCAGGGCGCGCTGGACGAACTGCATATCCCGGCGGCACCACTGGATGTGCTGGCCCAGCAGATCGTCGCCGAGGTCAGCAACCAGCCCTGGGACGAACGGGCGCTGTTCGACCTGCTGCGCCGCGCCAGTCCCTATGGCCAGCTCGACGAAAGCCACTACCAGGCCTTGCTACGCATGCTCGCCGAAGGCTTCAACGGCCGCCAGGGTATTCGCAGCGCCTACCTGCACCGTGATGCGGTGAACCACACCCTGCGCGGGCGCCGCGGTAGCCAGCTGACCGCCCTGACCAGCGGCGGCACCATCCCCGAGACCGCCGACTACGCGGTGCTGCTCGAACCCCAGGCGCTGAACATCGGCAGCGTCAACGAAGACTTCGCGGTGGAGAGCATCGCCGGCGATATCTTCCAGTTGGGCAACGCCTCCTACCGCATCCTGCGGGTCGAGCCTGGCCGGGTGCGGGTCGAGGACGCCCACGGCCTGCCGCCGACCATTCCGTTCTGGCTGGGCGAGGCGCCGGGGCGCAGTGACGAGCTGTCCGCCGCAGTGGCCCGCCTGCAGCAGCGGATCGACCAGCAATTGCAGACCGGCGATGGCCAGCAGGTGCGCGCCTGGCTGCAAGCGACCTACGCCCTGGATGAAGGCTGCGGCGAGCAACTGCTCGACTACCTGGGCCGCACCTGGCAGGTACTGGGCGCCCTGCCCTCGCAGCAGACGCTGGTGATGGAACGTTTCTTCGACGAGTCCGGCGGCACCCAGCTGATCATTCACTCCCCCTACGGTAGCCGGATCAACCGGGCCTGGGGCCTGGCCCTGCGCAAGCGCTTCTGCCGTGCGTTCAATTTCGAACTGCAGGCGGCGGCCAGCGAGGATGCCATCGTGCTGTCGTTGTCCACCAGCCATAGCTTCGCGCTGGACGAAGTATGGCGCTACCTGCACAGCCGCAGCGCAGAGCCAATTCTGGTCCAGGCCCTGCTCGATGCGCCGCTGTTCGGCGTGCGCTGGCGCTGGAACGCGGCGGTAGCGTTGGCCTTGCCGCGCTATGTGGGCGGACGCAAGGTGGCGCCGCAGATCCAGCGGATGAAGAGCGAGGACCTGGTGGCCGCGGTGTTCCCCGACCAGATCGCCTGCCTGGAGAACATCGTCGGCGAACGGCAGATCCCTGACCACCCGCTGGTGCGACAGACCCTCGACGACTGCCTGCACGAGGCCATGGACAGCGAAGGCTGGCTGGCGTTGCTGCGGCGCATGGAAAACGGCGAGGTATGCCTGCTCAGTCGCGATCTGCCGGCCCCTTCGCCGCTGGCTTCGGCCATCCTCAACGCCCGGCCCTACACCTTCCTCGACGACGCGCCGCTTGAAGAGCGGCGTACCCAGGCCGTGCTCAACCGACGCTGGAACGACGTGCACAGCGCCAACGACCTGGGTGCGCTGGACGGCGACGCCATCGCCGCGGTGCAGGCCGAGGCCTGGCCACAGGCGGACAACACCGACGAAATGCACGAGGCGCTGATGAGCCTGGGCGCCATTACCCAACCTGAAGTCGAGGGCAATCCCGGCTGGCCGCAACTGCTGCTGCAACTGGCCAAGGCCGGTCGCGCCTGTCATCTGGATGCCGGGGAGCGACGCCTGTGGTTCGCCCGCGAGCGCCTGCAGGCGATGCTGATCCTGTATCCCGACGTATGCCCGCACCCGGACGTTGCGGTGTTGCCGGGCTTCGCCGATCCGCCCGACCTCGATTCGGCCCTGGTCGAGTTGCTGCGCGCACGGCTCAGTGGCTTCGGTCCATTGACCTTGGCCGAGATCATCGACCCGCTTGCACAGGCGGCGGGTAATGCTGAACAGGCCCTGGCCCGCCTGGAAGGCGAAGGCTACGTGATGCGCGGCCACTTCAGCCCAGGCCAGACTGGTCTGCAGTGGTGCGAGCGACACCTGCTGGCACGCATCCACCGCTACACGGTCAAGCGCCTGCGCCAGGAAATCGAGCCGGTCAGCCTGCAGGACTTCCTGCGCTTTCTGTTCGACTGGCAGCACCTGGGCGGCGAAACCCGCCTGCGCGGGCCGCAGGCGCTGAGCGAAGTGCTCGCCCAGCTGCAAGGCTTCCCCGCTGCCGCCTGCGCCTGGGAAAGCGACCTGCTGCCGGCACGGATCAAGGACTACAGCCCGCACTGGCTGGACGATGCCTGTCGCAGCGGCCAGTGGGCCTGGAGCCGGCTGGCCTCCACACAATCAGCCAGTACCCTGACCAGCACGCCATTGGTGCTGCTGCCACGCGAACACCTGGGGCTGTGGCGCAGCCTGGCGCCCACACCCGACCTCGAACAACTGGGTGCACGCGCACGACGGGTGTTGCAGACGCTGCAGGAACAAGGCGCCTTGTTCTTCGATGAGCTGGTCCACGAAGCTCATCTGCTACCCAGCGAACTGGAGACAGCCCTGCAGGAGCTGGTCGGTTCGGGCCTGGCCAGCGCCGATGGTTTCAGCGGCCTGCGCAGTCTGATCACCCCGGCGGCCAAGCGCACTTCGCGCAACAGCCGCCGTGGCCATCCAGCGCTGTCGAGCAGCATGGTCCACGCCGGACGCTGGGCGCTGTTGCGCCGTTCGAGCATTGCAGTGGACGCCAACCTGCGCCTGGAACATGTGGCCCGCAGCCTGCTGCGCCGCTATGGCGTCGTCTGCTGGCGCCTGCTGGAGCGCGAGAGCGATGTGCTGCCGCCATGGCGTGAGCTGTTGCGCTGCTACCACCGCCTCGAGGCCCGTGGCGAAATCCGGGGCGGGCGCTTTATCGCCGGGCTGGCGGGTGAGCAGTTCGCCTTACCCGAAGCCGTGGGGCTGTTGCGCCAGGTGCGTAGACGCACGCCACAGGGCGAGCTGGTGGTGGTCAGCGGCTGCGATCCGTTGAACCTGGTGGGTACCTTGTTGCCGGGGGCCAAGGTACCGGCGGTGGCGGGTAACCGCGTGCTGTACCGGGAAGGTGTCGCGGTGGCCACTCGGGCGGCGGGCAAGTACCAGTTTCTTGTCGACTCGACCGCCACCGAACAGACGCAATGGCGCCAGCATCTGTTGCGCGACACACCTGCGCTGTAGAAGGGGTCTACACAGGGTACACCTGGAGGCATCACCATCGTGGGAGCGGGCTTGCCCCGCGATGGGGGGTGTGGCACCGGCTTCGCCGGTGATCGCGGGGCAAGCCCGCTCCCACGATGGTGATGCTTAACGCTGCTCCCTGCGCGACAGCGCAGCCCAAAAGGCCAGGTGATCGCCTACACGATCAACGCTTGGCCTGGAAACCGGCGAAGCGCTTGTTGAACCCGGCCACCCGCCCTTCGACCGTGGTCTTGCGCTGCTGCCCGGTGTACACCGGATGCGAGGCACTGGAAACATCCAGCGCCACATAGGGGTAAGTCTGGCCGTCGCTGTGCACCTGGGTGCGATCTGTCTCGACGGTCGAGCCGATCAGGAAGAACACATCGGCGGCAGTGTCGTGGAACAGCACGGGGCGATAGGCGGGGTGGATACCAGCTTTCATGGGGGCAATCTCCTTCGAGTAGTGGTTACTTTATAACATATCTCATTGCGAATGATTTTCGATACCCCAATTTTCATTTTTCTCGTCCGCCCCACGCTGGCATAGCGGCGCCCAACCGGGCTATGGTCGGGCTTTGCCCCAGGCCCCTGAGCCTGACCGAGCCATTCGCAAGGACACCGTATGAGCCTGTCACTCCTCAGCCGTTACGCCTTCTTCGCCGCCTGCGTGCTGTTCACCCTCGCCAGCCTGCCGTTCCTCGTCCACGACTGGTTGTGGCCGTTCACCCTGACCACCGGGGTGCTCAGCCTGATCGGTGTGTTCGACCTGCTGCAGCAACGCCACGCGGTACGCCGCAACTACCCGATCCTCGGCAACATCCGCTACCTGGTCGAGGGCATCCGCCCGGAGATCCGCCAGTACCTGCTGGAGTCCGACAGCGACGCCCTGCCCTTCTCCCGCGCCCAGCGCTCGCTGGTCTACGCCCGGGCCAAGAACGAAGCCTCGGACAAACCCTTCGGCACCTTGATCGACGTCTACGAGTCGGGCTTCGAGTTCATCGGCCACTCCATGCGCCCGGCACCGTTGGCCGACCCGGCGAGCTTTCGCGTCAGCGTCGGCGGCCCGCAGTGCACCCAGCCGTACTCGGCATCGATCTTCAACATCTCGGCCATGAGCTTCGGCTCGCTCAGCGCCAACGCCATCCGGGCCCTCAACCAGGGCGCCAAGCTGGGCAATTTCCACCACGACACCGGCGAAGGCAGCATCAGCCCCTACCACCGCGAACACGGCGGCGACCTGGTCTGGGAACTGGGCAGCGGCTACTTCGGCTGCCGCACCGCGGACGGCCGCTTCGACCCCGAGCGCTTCGCCGCCCAGGCGCAGAACCCGCAGGTGCGAATGATCGAGATCAAGATGAGCCAGGGTGCCAAGCCCGGCCATGGCGGTATCCTGCCCAAGCACAAGGTGACCCGGGAAATCGCCGAGACCCGTGGCGTCATGATGGGCGAGGACTGCATCTCGCCATCGCGCCACAGTGCCTTCTCGACCCCGCTCGAGATGATGCAGTTCATCGCCCAGCTGCGTGAACTGTCCGGCGGCAAGCCGGTGGGCTTCAAGTTCTGCCTGGGCCACCCGTGGGAATTCATGGGCATCGCCAAGGCCATGCTGGAAACCGGCATCCTGCCCGACTTCATCGTGGTCGACGGCAAGGAAGGCGGCACCGGCGCCGCCCCGGTGGAGTTCACCGACCATATCGGCGTGCCGCTGCGCGAGGGCCTGCTGTTCGTGCACAACACCCTGGTCGGCCTGAACCTGCGCGACAAGATCAAGCTCGGCGCCAGCGGCAAGATCGTCAGCGCCTTCGACATCGCCAGCGTGCTGGCCATCGGCGCCGACTGGGCCAACTCGGCGCGCGGCTTCATGTTCGCCATCGGCTGCATCCAGTCGCAGAGCTGCCACACCAACAAGTGCCCGACCGGCGTGGCCACCCAGGACGCCCTGCGCCAGCGTGCGCTGGTGGTGCCGGACAAGGCCCAGCGGGTGCAGAACTTCCACCACAACACCCTGCGCGCCCTGGCCGAAATGCTCGCCGCGGCGGGCCTGGAGCATCCGGCGCAACTGGAGGCCAAGCACCTGGTGCGGCGGATCTCGGCCACCGAGATCAAGCTGTTCTCGCAGATGCATGTGTTCCTCAAGCCGGGTGAGCTGCTCACCGGCGAGGTCAATGGGCAGTTCTATTCGCGGATGTGGCAGTTGGCCCGGGCCGACAGTTTCGAGCCGCATAGCGAGGTGGCGGCCTGATCGACCCTCATCGCGGGGCAAGCCCGCTCCCACGCCAACCCCGCGATGAGGGCCATATAAAAACAAAGCCCCGGCACTGGCCGGGGCTTTGTTCATCAGGAGGCGGTACTCGCCACGCCTTGGGCCTCTTTCGGCGCCAGGCGGAAGGTGTAGTACAGCGCCGTCAGCAGCACCAGGAACGCCGGGCCGATGTACAAGGCCACGCGGGTATCCGGGAAGTACGCCATCAGCCCCACCACCAGCACCAGGAACGCCAGCGCCAGGTACGAGCTCAACGGCCACAGCCACATGCGGTACTTCAGCGCGTTGCGCTCGGCGGTGCTCAGCCCGGCGCGGAACTTGAGCTGCGCCAGCAGGATCATCACCCAGGTCCAGATCGCGCCGAAGGTGGCGATCGAGGTCACCCAGACGAACACCTTCTCCGGCACCAGGTAGTTGGCCAGCACGCCCAGCAGCAGCGCGGCGATCGACAGCAGCAGCGCGTTGCGCGGCACGCCGTTCTTCGAAGTGCGGGCGAAGGTGGCCGGGGCCTGGCCGTTCTGCGCCAGGCTGTAGAGCATGCGCCCGGTGCTGAAGATACCGCCATTGCACGACGACAGCGCGGCGGTGATCACCACGAAGTTGATGATGCCGGCGGCGGTCTTGATGCCGAGGCGCTCGAAGGTCATCACGAACGGGCTGCCCTGGCTGCCGATCTCGTTCCACGGGTAGATCGACAGGATCACGAACAGCGCGCCCACGTAGAACAGCAGGATGCGCCAGAACACCGAACCGATGGCCTGGGGGATGGTCTTCTGTGGGTTGCGCGCTTCGCCGGCGGTCAGGCCGATCATTTCCACGCCCAGGTAGGCGAACATCACCATTTGCAGCGACATCAGCACGCCGGTCACGCCATTGGGCATGAAGCCGCCGTTGCTCCACAGGTTGGAAATGCCCATGGCCACGCCATCGTTACCGAAGCCGAAGGCGATGATGCCGATGCCGCCGAGCACCATGGCAATGATGGTGACGATCTTGATCAGGGCGAACCAGAACTCGAACTCACCGAACGCCTTGACCGCGATCAGGTTGATCGCGCCCATGCTGCCCAGGGCCATCAGCGCCCAGATCCAGCGCGGCACGTCGGGGAACCAGATGCCCATATAGATGGCCACCGCAGTGATCTCGGCGACACAGGTCACCAGCCACAGGAACCAGTAGTTCCAGCCCGTGAGGAAGCCCGCCAGGGGGCCGAGGTAGTCTTGCGCGTAGCGGCTGAAGGAGCCTGCCACCGGGTTGTGCACGGCCATCTCGCCGAGGGCGCGCATGATCACCAGGATGGCCAGGCCACCGATGATGTAGGAGAGCATGATGGCGGGGCCGGCCATTTCGATGGCCTTGGCCGAACCCAGGAACAGGCCGACGCCGATACAGGCGCCAAGGGCCATCAGACGGATGTGCCGTTCGCCCAGCTCGCGCTTGAGCGGGCCGCCCTGGACGGACTCGTCGGGGGCAGGATGGTTGCCGACTGGCATAGCAATACAACCTCATTTTGTTATTGGATTTGACCTTCGTGCAGCACCGGCCGCGCCGATAGGCGGGGCGTCGTCTCGCCAGGCCGCCTTGTGGGCGGGCCTGTCCACCGGACGCGGGGCGCCGGCGGGTCGAAGGGGGCGAGCAGTATAGGAAGCCACTTGCAGGGCTTTTCACTATATACAGCGGGATATTTGGCGAGAATTCTCGGCAAAAAGCCCTTCACCGGAGGGGCATTCTGGCCTCGCTCCGCCCATGCACAGGAATGGGGCAGCTACATTAACAACATTGCCGAAGAATGGAAGTCGCACCAAAGGCGCATGTTCATACGCGATTGCTCGAAGCTTCTTACAAATTTTTCACCAAACTGGGCCAGCGTCTAAGCTTCAGACAAGTAACGCGAAAACACTTGGCCGGACTTAAGACTATGGGCGCACTGTGGCAATCGGAACCAACCGGAACGGAAGCACCCAAAGCACCTCAGGCTGAAGCCCCCTTGCCCAAGACCCCACGTCAGCGCCGCCTGTGGTGGCGCCTGATCCTGCTCATCCTGCTGATCGGCCTGGTCGCGGTGGGCCTGGCAGCCTACGACGAGTTCCAGACCTCACGCCTGCAATCGCGCGAGTTCAGCCGCCTGGCCGGCACCCTCACCTACGCCCTGGAGCCCGGCCCGAGCGACGCCGTCGTCTACCCGGGCGAGGGCCCATTCGACAGGCGCCTGGGCTACAGCGCCCTGGGCGAGTTCCTGCCGCGACTGCTCAAGCGCGACTACCTGATCAACCAGCAGGTGCGCTTCTCCCCGGCGCTGATGAACTACGTCAATCACGGCCTGTTCGTGCCCTACGTGGAGAAGATCCAGGCCGGCCTGTCGATCACCGACTGCCGCGGCGACATGCTCTACCAGTACAACTACCCGCAGCACCTGTACCCGAACTTCGCGGCGATCCCGCCGGTAATGGTCAACAGCCTGCTGTTCATCGAGAACCGCGACCTGCTCGACCCGAAGGACCCGCAGAACAACCCGGCGGTGGACTGGCCGCGTTTCGCCAAGGCCGCCTACAGCCAGGTGGCCAAGTACCTGGCCCTGCCCGGGCAGTCGGCCGGCGGCAGCACCCTGGCCACCCAGCTGGAGAAGTACCGGCATTCGCCCGACGGGCTGACCGTCTCGGGCGCCGAGAAGATCCGCCAGATGATTTCCGCCAGCGTGCGCGCCTACCAGGGCGGCCCGGACACCACCGAGGCCCGTGAACGCATCGTGCGCGACTATCTCAACAGTGTGCCGCTGTCGGCGGTACCCGGTCACGGCGAGGTGCACGGCATGGCCGAAGGCCTGCGGGTGTGGTACGGCGCCGACTTCGACCAGGTCAACCAGGCCCTCACCTCCACCGCCAGCGATGAAAAGAGCATGGCCGAGCGCGGCCTGGCCCTGCGCCAGGTGCTGTCGTTGATGATTGCCCAGCGCCGCCCTTCGCACTACCTGTCCAAGGGCCGCATCGAGCTGGCCGAGCTCACCGATTCGCACATTCGCGTGCTGGCGGCCAACGGCATCATCGAGCGGCCCCTGGCCGATGCCGCCCTGGCCAGCAAGGCGGTGTACCGCGACTGGGTGGCCCAACCGACCATCGTGCCGATCATCACCAACAAAGGCATCAGCCTGGCCCGCAATCGCCTGGCGGCCATGCTCAACCGGCCGCTGTACGACCTCGACCGCCTCGACCTGTCGGCCACCAGCACCCTGCAGGCCGACCTGCAGGTGCAGGTCAGCCAGTACCTGAAGAACCTCGCCGACCCGGAGTTCGCCGCGCAGATCGGCCTGATCGGCGAACGCCTGCTCACCGCCAAGACCACCGACCAGGTGAGCTACAGCTTCACCCTGTTCGAACGCACCGCCGACGGCTCGCGGGTGCGGGTGCAGACCGACAGCACCAACCAGCCCTTCGACATCAACGAAGGCAGCAAGCTCGAACTGGGCTCCACCGCCAAGCTGCGGGTGCTGACCACCTACCTGGAAATCATCGCCGAGCTGCACGACAAGTACGCCGGCAAGCCGGCGGCCGAGCTGAAGAAGGTCCCGGTGGCCGAGCTCGACCGCCTCACCCAGTGGTCGCTGGAATGGTTGATGCAGAACAGCAAGAACCAGAGCCTGGACGCCATGCTCGACGCGGCGCTCGAACGCAAGTACTCGGCCAACACCGGCGAGGCCTTCTTCACCGGTGGTGGCATGCATGTGTTCAACAACTTCCGCAAGGAAGACAACAACCGCAACCCGACCCTCAAGGATGCCCTGCGCGAGTCGATCAACCTGCCGTTCATCCGCCTGATGCGCGACATCGTGCGCTACGTCACCTACCAGCAGCCGTTCAACCGCGAACCACTGCTCAGGGACGACAGCGACCCGCGCCGCCAGGAATACCTGGCGCGCTTCGCCGACCGCGAAGGCTCCAACTACACCATGCGTTTCTGGAAGAAGTACCAGCGCAAGACCTCGCAGCAGCGCCTGGACACCTTCCTCGACAGCATGCGCGTGACCCCGCAGCGCCTGGCCGCGGTGCACCGCTACCTGTTCCCCGAGGCCGGCCAGGAGACCTTCAACGCCTTCGTCCGCGCCCACAGCAAGGAAGACAAGAAGGCCATGGCCAAGCTCACCGACGGCCGCCTGGTGGAGATGTACGAAGCCTACGGCCCGGGCAAGTACGACCTGCCCGACCAGGGCTACATCGCCAAGGTCCACCCGCTGGACCTGTGGCTGCTCGGCTACCTGCTGAAGAACCCCGGCGCCTCGCTCAAGGATGCCCTCAACGCCAGCCGCTTCGAGCGCCAGGAGGTCTACAGCTGGCTGTTCAAGAGCCGCCACCAGGGCGCCCGCGACAGCCGCATCCGCACCATGGTCGAAATCGAGGCGTTCACCGACATCCACCAGCGCTGGAAGCGCGTCGGCTACCCGTTCGACCACCTGGTACCGTCGCTGGCCACCGCCATCGGCAGCTCCGGCGACCGTCCGGCCGCGCTGTCCGAACTGGTCGGGATCATCCAGAACGACGGCGTGCGCCTGCCCACGCTGCGCATCGACACCCTGCACTTCGCCCAGAACACCCCCTACGAGACCCAGTTGATCAGCGACCCGGACCGTGGCCAGCGGATCCTCCCGGTGGAAGTCGCCCGGGCGCTCAAGGGCGCCATGTCGCAGGTGGTCGACGCCGGCACCGCGCGGCGCATCTCCGGCAGCTTCAAGCTGCACGACGGCACCCCGCTGGTGATGGGCGGCAAGACCGGCACTGGCGACAACCGCATCGAAAGCTTCGGCGCCGGCGGCCGGTTGATCGGCTCGCGTTCGCTGAACCGCACCGCGACCTTCGTGTTCTTCCTCGGCGACAACCACTTCGGCACCCTCACCGCGTTCGTCCCCGGGCGCTCGGCTGAAGCCTTCAAGTTCACCTCGGCGTTGCCGGTGCAGGTGCTCAAGGGCATGGCGCCGATCCTCATGCCATACCTGGAGCCGGGCAACCCCACCGCCTGCAAGGCACCGCAGGTGACGGGCCAATCCTGAATCATCAAAAAATTAGATGATAATCATCTGCATTTGAAGGCTTGTCTTTAGATATATCTTGAGTAATATCTTGCGATATATCTGAACAGACGGAGCCCTTCCCCATGCGCGACCACGACCCCTTCGAACGCCGCCCCGGTCGCGGCGAGCGTGGCCCGCGGGTGTTCGCCCCGGGCGACCTGAAGCTGCTGATGCTGTCGATGCTGGCCGAACAACCCGGCCACGGCTACGACCTGATCCGCCAGATCGAGACCCTCTTCGACGGCAGCTACAGCCCCAGCCCCGGGGTGATCTACCCCACCCTCAGCTATCTCGAGGAAGCCGAACTGGTCACCGGCGCCATCCAGGGCAGCAAGCGCCTCTACGCCATCACCGATGCCGGCCGCAGTGCCTTGCAGGAACAAGCCGTTGCCCTCGACGGCGTGCGCATGCGCATCGAGGTGAGCAAGCGCGCCCTGCGCGGCCACGACCGGCCACCGGAAATCCACGAAGCCGTCGGCAACCTGCGCCACGCCCTGCACATGCACAGTGGCCGCTGGACCAGCGAAGAGATCGAGCGGGTGCGCAACCTGCTCAACGACACCGCCAAGGCCATCGCCTCCGGGCCGGCCACCCCTGTTACGGAGAACACCCCATGAGCGACACCATTCATCGCGTCAACCATGAGATCCGTCAGCGCCGCCTCGAAGTGCTGCGGGTCACCGACCTCACCCCACGCATGCGCCGCATCACCCTCGGTGGCGCGGAGCTGGCCGGTTTCACCAGTGTCGGCACGGACGACCACATCAAGCTGCTGTTCGCCCTCACCGCCGAGGAACAGCAGGCCATCGACGCGCGCAACCTGGGCCGCGACGGCGGCGCCCGGCCGACCATGCGCGAGTACACGCCACGACGCATCGACCTGGTGAACAACCAGCTGGATATCGATTTCGTCCTGCATGGCGACGGCCCCGCCTCTACCTGGGCAGCCCAGGCCGCGCCTGGCCAGACCCTGGACATCGCCGGCCCGCGGGCCTCGATGGTGGTGCCGGATATCTTCGACAGCTACCTGCTGATCGGCGACGAGACGGCGATCCCCGCCATTGCCCGGCGCCTGGAGGAACTGCCGGCAGGCCGCCAGGTGCTGGCGGTGATCCAGATCGAGGACGAGCAGGAGCGCCAGGTGCTGACGAGCAAGGCCCAGGTCGAGGTGATCTGGGTGCGCCGGCACCAGGAGGATGTGCTGGAGCGGGTCAAGCACCTGGCGTTGCCCCAAGGCCGGTTGTATGGCTGGGTGGCGCTGGAGAAGGCACTGACCCGCCAGGCCAAGGCGCTGCTGCTGGAGAAAGGCGTGCCCGAGGATGCCCTCAAGGCAGCGGCTTACTGGCGAGCTGACGGTACCGCCGACGACGAATGAGGTTGCCAGTACCGCCTTATCGCGGGACAAACCCGCTCCCACGATGGTGAATCCGCGTGGGAGCGGCGGTTCGGCGCCCCGACTTGCCCCGCGATAAAATCCATAATCTCATGAAGGCCTGCGCCAGCGATCCAACCCCAGCAAGACCAACCCAATCCCCCAGAACCCCGCCAGCACCATCAGGGCATTGCCCAGCACCTGTCCATATCCCAACCGCGCCACATCGATGAACGGATAGGGATAGACCCCGATCTCATGCCCGCGCAGCAGCACGAAGGCGAAATACAGCGCCGGGTACAACGTCCAGGCCGCCAGGTGCCACAGCCGCAATCGCCCCTTGGGCACCTCCAGCCACCAGTACAGGACGAACACCAGCGGCATCACATCGTGCAGCAGTTCGTCCGCCAGCCACTGCCAGCCCTGGGGCTGCCACAGGTGGCGCAGCAACAGGCTGTAGGCCAGCGCCACCAGCAGGATGCTCGCGGCGATGCACGCGCTCACCGCCGGCGAAAGGAACCAGCGCCTGGCTGCCGACTCGCGGCCGAACGCGGCCTGGCTGAGCACGGTGGCCACCAGTGTGTTGCTCAACACGGTGAAATAACAGAACAGGTTGACCAGCCCGCCGATCAGGCTGGCCTGCTCCTGCCAGCGCGCCAGCAGCACCAGGTACAACTGGATCGCCAGGCCGGTCCAGCCGAGGACGGCCGCCAGGGTCAGCCAGGGGCGGCGCGGCATCAGCCTTTGCGCTGCAGCTTCACATACAGCTGCTCGACCTTTTCCCGTGCCCACGGGGTCTTGCGCAGGAAGGTCAGGCTCGACTTGATGCTCGGGTCGCTCTTGAAGCAGCGGATGTCGACGCGCTCGGCCAGGCCTTGCCATTGGTAGTGCGCCACCAGCTCGGTGAGGATCTGCTCGAGGGTCTTGCCGTGCAGCGCGTTGTGATTGGCCGTGCTCATGCCAGTGCTCCAGGTTCGGGAAGGTGCGCACCTTACACGAGTGTAGTGGCATCTACAGCCTCTACCGCTGTGCCCTGTAGGAGCGGCCTTGAGCCGCGAAGGGCTGCAAAGCAGCCCCAACGACATAGGTCATGGCCACGATCCTGGGGCCGCTTTGCGCCCCTTTCGCGGCGCAAGGCCGCTCCTATAGGGTAAACGCGTCACCTCACAAAGTACTAGCCAGTGGCAAACAGCTTGTGATGAAATGTTATAAAGTAACCATTAACAATTCTGACAAGGAACGCCACATCCCCATGCGTCACACGCCGCTGCACCTCTCTCCCCTTGCCATTGCGCTCTGGCTGGCCTCCACCTCCAGCCAGGCCGTCGAACTGCAACCCCAGGTGATCACCGCCAACCCGCTGGGCAACGCTCAGCTGGCCGCGCCCAGCACTGTCCTCGAAGGCGACGACCTGCTGCAACAGCAACACGCCAGCCTCGGTGAAACCCTCAACAAACAGCCCGGCGTCGCCTCCACCTGGTTCGGCCCCGGCGCCAGCCGCCCGGTGATCCGCGGCCTGGACGGCGATCGTATTCGTATCCTGCGCAACGGCGTCGGCGCCCTGGACGCCTCGTCGCTGTCCTACGACCACGCCGTGCCCCTGGACCCGGTGACCGTCGAACGGGTCGAGATCGTCCGCGGCCCGGCCGCCCTGCTGTATGGCGGCAACGCCATCGGCGGCGTGGTCAACACCTTCGACAACCGCATCCCCGACTCGCCCATCGACGGCATCCACGGCGCGGGCGAGCTGCGCTACGGCGGCGCCGACACCACCCGCAGCAGCGCCGGCAAGCTGGAGGCCGGCAACGGCGCCTTTGCCCTGCACCTGGACGCCAACAGCCGCCAGTTCAACGACCTGCGCATCCCCGGCTACGCCCGCAGCTCGAAGGTCCGCGATGCCGACGAGCCCGGCAGCAAGCATCGCCTGAAAAACAGCGATGGGCGTCAGGACGGCGGAGCGATCGGCGGCTCCTATCACTGGGACCATGGCTATACCGGCCTGTCCTACAGCCGCTACGACAGCAACTACGGCTCGGTGGCCGAGCCCGGCGTGCGCCTGGACATGCAGCAGGATCACTATGGCTTCGCTTCGGAACTGCGCGACCTCGACGGGCCGTTCAGCTCGTTCAAGGTCGATGCCGGCTACACCGACTACCAGCACCGCGAGATCGAAAGCGGCGAGGTGCACACCACCTTCAAGAACAAGGGCTACGAGGCGCGCATCGAGGCCCGTCACCAGCCGCTGGGCCCGGTCGAGGGCGTGGTCGGCGCCCAGGTCAGCCGCAACGAGTTCTCCGCGCTGGGCGAAGAAGCCTTTGTCCCGCACACCGACACCGACAGCCTGGCGCTGTTCCTGCTCGAGCAATGGCAGGCCAGCGAACGCCTGAACCTGAGCCTGGGCGCGCGCCTGGAACACACCCGGGTCGATCCGGACGCCAAGGGCAACGAGAACTTCGCCGGCGCCGACAGCGCCAGCAGCTTCAACGCCTTCAGCCTGTCCTCGGGCGCGGTGTACCAGCTCGACCCGGTCTGGTCGCTGGCCGCCAACCTCGGCTACACCGAGCGCGCGCCGACCTTCTACGAGCTGTACGCCAACGGTGCCCACGTGGCCACCGGCGCCTACGAGATCGGCGATCCGAACCTGAACAAGGAAAAGGCCATCTCCACCGACCTGGCCCTGCGCTTCGACAACGGCACCCACAAGGGCAGCGTCGGCGTGTTCTACAGCCACTTTCGCAACTACATTGGCCTGATCGGCACCGGCAACCTGCGTGAAGGCCATGATCACGACCACGACGATCATGACCACGATCACGACCATGATCATGACCACGGCGATATCCCCGAGTATGCCTACCAGGGCGTGCGGGCACGCTTCTACGGCATCGAGGCCCAGGATCGCTGGCAACTGCTGGAAAACCGCTACGGCAGCTTCGCCCTGGAACTGTCCGGCGACTACACCCGGGCCAAGAACCTCGACAGCGGCGAGCCGCTGCCGCGCATCGCCCCGCTGCGCTTGAACAGCGGCCTGGTCTGGGAGCTGGACCGCTGGCAGGCGCGGGTCGATGTGCAGCACGCCGCGTCACAGCACCGCAAACCGGCCAACGAAACCAGCACCGATGGTTACACCACCCTCGGCGCCAGCCTGGGGTATCGCTTCGACATCGGCCAGAGTGAATGGCTGGCCTTCGTGCGCGGCGAGAACCTCACCGACCAGACCGTGCGCTATGCCAGCTCGATCCTGCGCGATATCGCGCCGGCGCCGGGGCGTAGTGTGCAGGTAGGGCTGCGTACTTCCTTCTAAGGTTCCTCTGTGGGAGCGGGTTTACCCGCGAATGCGGTAGTGGATTCAACATTGCATTCGCGGGTAAACCCGCTCCCACATTGGCCCGGCACTTCGAACTGTTACCCCATCAGCAACAATCCCCTGCGACATTTTGTCTTTTTTTCTTACAACTTCCCCTATATCCTCCCCGTCGCAAGCTGAATCGCTTCACTCGTTTCCCAACGCAGTCATTTCCCTTCGAAGATCTCGCACTTCGTTGCGCTTGCCGTTTCCTCAACAATCAAAAGATAGCGCTATCTCATGCTCCAGCTGCCCAATACCCGCTACTCCGGCCTCGCCCTCGCCACCCTGCTCTGCGCCCTGTCCCCCACCACCAGCGCCAGCGCCAGCGAGATGTTCGCCAAGGACTCGCCGTGGATGCTCGGCGACTGGGGCGGGACCCGCAGCGAGCTGCTGGAAAAAGGCTATGACTTCACCCTCGGCTACACCGGCGAGATGGGCAGCAACCTGCACGGCGGCTACAGCCATGACCGCGCGGCACGCTACAGCGACCAGTTCACCTTCGGCGTGAACATGGACCTGCAGAAGATCCTTGGCTGGCACGACACCGAGTTCCAGCTGACCGTCACCGAACGCCATGGCGACAACATCAGTAACGACCGCATCAACGACCCACGCGTCGGTGGCTTCACCTCGGCGCAGGAAGTCTGGGGCCGTGGCGAGACCTGGCGACTGACGCAGATGTGGATCAAGCAGAAATACTTCGATGGCGCGCTGGACGTGAAATTCGGCCGCTTCGGCGAAGGCGAGGACTTCAACAGCTTCCCCTGCGACTTCCAGAACCTGGCCTTCTGCGGCTCGCAGGTGGGCAACTGGGTCGGTGGCATCTGGTACAACTGGCCGGTCAGCCAGTGGGCCCTGCGCGTGCGCTACAACCTGAACGACGAACTCTACGCCCAGGTCGGCGTGTTCGAGCAGAACCCTTCCAACCTCGAGAGCGGCAACGGCTTCAAGCTCAGCGGCAGCGGCACCCAGGGCGCGGTGATGCCGATCGAACTGGTCTGGAGCCCGCGGGTCAATGGCCTGAAAGGGGAATATCGCGCCGGCTACTACTACAGTAATGCCAAGGCACAGGATGTACTCAAGGACAGCAACGGCGCGCCAGCCGCCATCAGCGGCGCCGCCTACCGCAGCAGCTCGAGCAAGCATGGCCTGTGGCTCGGCGCCCAGCAGCAGGTGACCGCGCTGGCCTCGGACCAGTCGCGCGGCCTGAGCCTGTTCGCCAATGCCACGGTGCACGACAAGAAGACCAATGCCATCGACAACTATGTGCAGGCAGGTGTGGTTTACAAGGGGCCCTTCGATGCCCGCGCCAAGGACGACATCGGTTTCGCCCTGGCCCGCGTGCACGTCAATCCCGGCTACCGCAAGAACGCCCGCCTCATCAACCAGGCCAACGGCCTGGACGACTACGACAACCCCGGCTTCCTGCCCGTGCAGGACACCGAGTACAGCGCCGAACTCTATTACGGCATCCACCTGGCCGACTGGCTCACCGTGCGCCCGAACCTGCAGTACATCCGCCATCCGGGCGGGGTGTCGCGGGTCGACGACGCCCTGATCGGCGGCCTGAAGATCCAGAGCAGTTTCTAACCCGACCCTTTCACACTACGGAGAACAGACGATGAGCACTGACGGTGCCAAGAATGGAACCCGCTGGCTACCGCGCCTGATGGGCGTATTGCTGCTGCTGATGGGCCTGGCCCTGCTGGCCGGCGGCATCAAGCTGAGCCAGCTGGGTGGCTCGCTTTACTACCTGATTGCCGGTATCGGCTTCGCCCTGTCCGGCATCCTGCTGCTGGCCAAGCGCCGCATCGCCCTGGGCCTGTATGGCCTGGTGCTGCTGGGCAGCACCGCCTGGGCACTGCTGGAAGTCGGCCTGGACTGGTGGCAGCTGGTGCCGCGCCTGGCCATCTGGTTCGCCATCGGCGTGGTCCTGCTGCTGCCGTGGGCGCGCCGCCCGCTGGTCGGCCCGGCGTCGAAGGTCAACACCGCCCTGCTCAGCGTCGCCGTGGTCGCCTCCGGCGCCACCGCCGTGGCCAGCCAGTTCACCCACCCGGGCGAGATCCGTGGCGAGTTCACCCGCGACAACAGCGAGATGGGCAGCGCCGCCCCGGCCATGCCGGACGGTGAATGGCAGGCCTACGGCCGCAGCGAACACGGTGACCGCTACTCGCCGCTGCGCCAGATCACCCCGCAGAACGCCTACCGCCTGGAAGAGGCCTGGCGCATCCGCACCGGCGACCTGCCGACTGAAAACGACCCGGTGGAACTGACCAACCAGAACACCCCGCTGAAGGTCAACGGCATGCTCTATGCCTGCACCGCCCACAGCCGCCTGCTGGCCCTGGACCCGGACACCGGCGCCGAGATCTGGCGCTACGACCCGCAGGTCAAGAGCCCCACCGGCACCTTCAAGGGCTTCGCCCACATGACCTGCCGCGGCGTCTCGTACTATGACGAGAACAGCTACGTCAGCCGTGACGGCAGCCCCGCGCCGAAGATCACCGACGCCGGCCAGGCCGTGGCCCAGGCCTGCCCGCGCCGCCTGTACCTGCCCACCGCCGACGCCCGCCTGATTGCCATCAACGCCGACACCGGCAAGGTCTGCGAAGGCTTTGCCAACCAGGGCGTGATCGACCTGACCCGCGGTATCGGCCCGTTCACCGCCGGTGGCTACTACTCCACCTCGCCGGCGGCGATCACCCGCAGCCTGGTGATCATCGGTGGCCACGTCACCGACAACGAGTCGACCAACGAGCCGTCCGGCGTGATCCGCGCCTACGACGTGCACGACGGCCACCTGGTGTGGAACTGGGACAGCAACAACCCGGACGACACCAAGCCCCTGGCCGACGGCAAGTTCTACAGCCGCAACTCGGCCAACATGTGGTCGATCGCCAGCGTCGATGAAGACCTCGGCATGATCTACCTGCCGCTGGGCAACCAGACCCCCGACCAGTGGGGCGCCGACCGTACCCCGGGCGCGGAGAAGTACAGCGCCGGCATCGTCGCCCTGGACCTGGCCACCGGCAAGGCGCGCTGGAACTACCAGTTCACCCACCACGACCTGTGGGACATGGACGTCGGCAGCCAGCCGACCCTGGTTCATCTGAAGACCGATGACGGCGTCAAGCCGGCAGTCATCGTGCCGACCAAGCAAGGCAGCCTGTACGTGCTCGACCGCCGCGACGGCACGCCGATCGTGCCGATCCGCGAGATCCCGGTACCGCAGGGCGCCGTGAAAGGCGACCACACCGCGCCGACCCAGGCCCGCTCCGACCTCAACCTGCTCGGCCCTGAGCTGACCGAACAGGCCATGTGGGGCGCCACGCCGTTCGACCAGATGCTCTGCCGCATCCAGTTCCGCAGCCTGCGCTACGAAGGCCAGTACACCCCGCCGTCCGAGCAGGGCAGCCTGGTCTACCCGGGCAACGTCGGCGTGTTCAACTGGGGCAGCGTGTCGGTCGACCCGGTGCGCCAGATCCTCTTCACCTCGCCGAACTACATGGCCTTCGTGTCGAAGATGATCCCGCGCGAGCAGGTGGCCGAAGGCAGCAAGCGCGAAAGCGAGACCAGCGGCGTGCAGCCGAACGCCGGCGCGCCGTACGCGGTAACCATGCATCCGTTCATGTCGCCGATCGGTATCCCGTGCCAGGCGCCAGCCTGGGGCTATGTGGCGGCCATCGACCTGTTCACCAACAAGGTGGTGTGGAAGCACAAGAACGGCACCACCCGCGACAGCACCCCGGTGCCGATCGGCATGCCGGTGGGCGTACCGAGCATGGGCGGCTCCATCGTCACCGCCGGTGGCGTGGGCTTCCTCAGCGGCACCCTGGACCAGTACCTGCGCGCCTATGACGTGAAGAACGGCCAGGAGCTGTGGAAGGGCCGACTGCCGGCAGGCGGCCAGGCCACGCCGATGACCTACACCGGCAAGGACGGCAAGCAGTACGTGCTGGTAACTGCCGGCGGCCATGGCTCGCTGGGCACCCGCATGGGCGATTACATCATCGCTTACAAACTAGCCGAGTAAGCCTCATCGCGGGGCAAGCCTGCTCCCACGCAGCCTGTATGGGGCTCGTGGGAGCGGGCTTGCCCCGCGATGGTTTCACCCCGTTCGTCTACCATTGAAACCCATCCTCCCCTGCCCCATCTAAGCACCATAGCCATTCACGCAGGTGCCCCATGAGCGACCAGCAGGATTTCCCGGAACATCCCGACGAACACAGCGAAGTCGAACACCTCGATCCCCAGGCCGCCCCCGGCCACCACCTCGCCCTGCCCGGCCAGCAGCTGCCGGACAAGGTCTACGTGATCCCGATCCACAACCGCCCGTTCTTCCCCGCGCAAGTGCTGCCGGTGATCGTCAACGAAGAACCCTGGGCCGAAACCCTCGACCTGGTCGCCAAGACCCCGCACCACGCCCTGGCGCTGTTCTTCATGGACACCCCGCCGGAAGACCACCGCCACTTCGACACCAAGGCCCTGCCCGAGTACGGCACACTGGTGAAGGTGCACCACGCCAGCCGCGAAGGCGGCAAGCTGCAGTTCGTCGCCCAGGGCCTGACCCGGGTGCGCATCCGCACCTGGCTCAAGCACCATCGCCCGCCCTACCTGGTGGAAGTCGACTATCCACGCCAGCCGGCAGAGCCCACCGACGAGGTCAAGGCCTACGGCATGGCCCTGATCAACGCGATAAAGGAACTGCTGCCGCTCAACCCGCTGTACAGCGAAGAGCTGAAGAACTACCTCAACCGCTTCAGCCCCAATGACCCGTCGCCGCTGACCGACTTCGCCGCCGCCCTCACCTCGGCCACCGGCAACCAGTTGCAGGAAGTGCTCGACTGCGTGCCCATGCTCAAACGCATGGAAAAGGTCCTGCCGATGCTGCGCAAGGAAGTCGAGGTGGCCCGGCTGCAGAACGAGATCTCCGCCGAGGTGAACCGGCAGATCGGCGAGCACCAGCGCGAGTTCTTCCTCAAGGAGCAGCTCAAGGTCATCCAGCAGGAGCTGGGCCTGACCAAGGACGACCGCAGCGCCGACCTGGAGCAGTTCCAGCAGCGCCTGGAGGGCAAGACACTGCCTGACCAGGCGAAAAAACGCATTGACGAGGAGATGGGCAAGCTGGCCATCCTCGAGACCGGCTCGCCAGAGTACGCCGTCACCCGCAACTACCTGGAATGGGCCACGGCCCTGCCCTGGGGCGTGTACGGCAAGGACAAGCTCGACCTCAAGCACGCGCGCAAGGTGCTCGACCGCCACCACGCGGGCCTGGACGACATCAAGGAGCGCATCCTCGAGTTCCTCGCCGTGGGCGCCTGGAAAGGTGAGATCAGCGGCTCCATCGTGCTGCTGGTGGGCCCGCCGGGCGTGGGCAAGACCAGCATCGGCAAGTCCATCGCCGAATCCCTGGGCCGGCCGTTCTACCGCTTCAGTGTCGGCGGCATGCGCGACGAGGCCGAGATCAAGGGCCACCGCCGCACCTACATCGGCGCCCAGCCGGGCAAGCTGGTGCAGGCGCTGAAGGAAGTCGAGGTGATGAACCCGGTGATCATGCTCGACGAGATCGACAAGATGGGCCAGAGCTACCAGGGCGACCCGGCCTCGGCGCTGCTGGAGACCCTCGACCCCGAACAGAACGTCGACTTCCTCGACCATTACCTGGACCTGCGCCTGGACCTGTCAAAGGTGCTGTTCGTCTGCACCGCCAACACCCTCGACTCGATCCCCGGCCCATTGCTCGACCGCATGGAAGTGATCCGCCTGTCCGGCTACATCACCGAGGAAAAGCTGGCCATCGCCAAGCGCCACCTGTGGCCCAAGCAGTTGGACAAGGCCGGCGTGGCCAAGACCAGCCTGGGCATCAACGACGCCGCCCTGCGCGCGGTGATCGAGGGTTATGCCCGCGAAGCCGGTGTGCGCCAGCTGGAGAAACAGCTGGGCAAGCTGGTGCGCAAGTCGGTGGTCAAGCTGCTGGAGGATCCACAGGCCAAGCTCAAGATCGGCACCAAGGACCTCGAGCCCGCCCTGGGCATGCCGCTGTTCCGCAGCGAGCAGGTGCTGGCCGGCAAGGGCGTGATCACAGGCCTGGCCTGGACCAGCATGGGCGGCGCCACCCTGCCGATCGAGGCCACGCGCATCCACACCCTCGGCCGCGGCCTCAAGCTCACCGGCAAGCTGGGTGATGTGATGAAGGAGTCGGCGGAGATCGCCTACAGCTATGTCAGCTCGAACCTCAAGCAGTTCGGCGGCACGCCGGGCTATTTCGACGAGGCCTTCATTCACCTGCATGTTCCTGAAGGCGCCACGCCCAAGGATGGTCCCAGCGCCGGCGTGACCATGGCCAGCGCCCTGCTCTCGCTGGCCCGGGACCAGGCGCCGAAGAAAGGCGTGGCGATGACCGGCGAGCTGACTCTGACTGGCCAGGTGTTGCCGATCGGCGGGGTGCGCGAGAAGGTGATCGCGGCGCGCCGGCAGAAGATCTTCGAACTGATCCTGCCGGAGGCCAACCGTGGCGACTTCGAGGAGCTGCCGGAATATCTGAAGGAAGGCTTGACCGTGCATTTCGCCAAGCGCTTTGCCGACGTGGCGAAAGTGCTGTTCTAAAAGGCCCAAACCCGCTCCTGCAGGACCCTGTAGGAGCGGGCTTGCCCCGCGATTTGGCCCGCACAGACCACACAAACTTCCGACAGCTTCGGTTATCCTCAGGCAACTTCAGCCTCAGGAGCCACCATGTCCGCCCCTCGCCTGCTCGTTCCCCTGGGCCTGGCCCTGCTCACCGCCTGCGCCCAGCAACCGCAACGCACCGTCGAACTGGACGGCGAAAGCGAGTGCCCCACGCGCCTGGTCGTCGGCCAGACCATGACCCTCACCCTGCCCAGCAACCCCACCACCGGCTACCGCTGGCTGCTGCAGAACCCGGCGCCGGAGATCCTGCGCAGCCTCGGCCCCGAGGTGTACAGCTCCCCGGAACAGGCCGGCATCGTCGGCAGCGGTGGGCTTTCTTCCTGGCGCTTCCAGGCCAAGGCCGCAGGCGAGGGCCACCTGATCCTGGTCTACCAGCAGCCCTGGGCCCCCGAAGTGCGGCCGGTGCAGACCTTCGATTGCGCCATCCGGGTGAAGTGAGCGGACGGCGCCGGTCAGTGAGTCATGCAAGCTTGCCGTGGTTTGGCTAGAATGCCGCCCCTGTAGATTGCCAGCCGCCTGGACCCACCCGTGAGCAAACAACCCGACCGCCTTTTCGCCCACCCCCTGGAGCAGGTGCCTGACTTCGTCTTCAACGAAGACGTGGTGCAGGTGTTCCCGGACATGATCAAGCGCTCGGTGCCCGGTTACCCGACCATTGTCGAGAACCTCGGCGTGCTGGCCGCGCGCTTCGCCCAGCCGAACTCCGCACTGTACGACCTCGGCGCCTCGCTGGGTGCGGTGACCCAGGCGCTGCGCCGCCATGTGCGCACGGACGGCTGCCGGGTGATCGCGGTGGACAACTCCGCGGCCATGGTCGAGCGCTGCCGCCAGTACCTCAACGCCCAGGACTCGATGTTCCAGGAGCTGCTGCCGGTGCAGGTGCTGGAGGCCGACATCCTCACCCTGCCCTTCGCGCCGGCCTCGGTGGTGGCGATGAACTTCACCCTGCAGTTCGTCGCCCCCGAGCAGCGCCTGGAGCTGCTGGGCCGCATCCGCCAGGCTCTGTTGCCGGGCGGTGCGCTGATCCTTTCGGAAAAACTGCGTTTCACCGACGCGCAGGAGCAGGACCTGCTCAACGAACTGCACCTGGACTTCAAGCGTGCCAATGGCTACAGCGAACTGGAAATCGCCCAGAAACGCAGCGCCATCGAGAACGTGATGAAGCCCGACACCCTGGAAACCCATGAGCAGCGCCTGCGCGCCGCCGGCTTCTCCAAGGTCGTGCCCTGGTTCCAATGCCTCAACTTCGCCTCGCTGATAGCCCTGCCATGATCGATCTGTCCCCCCTTGTCCGCCGCCTGGCGGGCACGCCCCTTGCCACCTGGTCCCAAGGCCTGCAGGCGCAACTCGAAGCCAAGCTGGAAAAGGGCCACGGCGACCTCGACCGCTGGCGCGGCGCCCTCGAGGCACTGCCGCGGCTGACCCCCAGCGAAATCGACCTGGTCGACGGCCTGCGCCTGGACTGCGACTGCGACGACGCCACCCGGGCGCAGATGCGCCAGGCCCTGATGGGCCTGTCGCCCTGGCGCAAGGGCCCGTTCGACCTGTTCGGCGTGCATGTCGACACCGAGTGGCGCTCGGACTGGAAATGGTCGCGAGTCGGCCCGCACCTGGACCTCAAGGGCAAGCGCGTGCTCGACGTGGGCTGCGGCAATGGCTATTACCAATGGCGCATGCTCGGCGCCGGCGCCGACATGGTCATCGGCGTCGACCCCAACTGGCTGTTCTTCTGCCAGTTCCAGGCCGTGCAGCAGTACCTGCCTGAACTGCAGGCCTGGCACCTGCCATTCGCCCTCGAAGAGCTGCCGGCCAACCTCGAAGGCTTCGACACCGTGTTCTCCATGGGCGTGTTCTACCACCGCCGCTCGCCCATCGAGCACCTGCTGGCGCTCAAGGACTGCCTGGTCAAGGGTGGCGAACTGGTGCTGGAAACCCTGGTGATCGAGGGTGACGAAAACCAGGTGCTGGTACCCGAGGACCGCTACGCGCAGATGCGCAACGTCTGGTTCCTGCCGTCGGTGCCGGCCCTGGAGCGCTGGTTGCGCCGCGCCGGTTTCAGCGATGTGCGCTGCGTTGATGTCAGCGTCACCAGCGTCGAGGAGCAGCGCAGCACCGAGTGGATGCGCTACCAGTCGCTGGGCGACTTCCTCGACCCGAACGACCACGGCAAGACCGTCGAAGGCCTGCCGGCCCCGCGCCGCGCCACATTGCTGGCGCGCAAATAAAAAAAGGCGCCCGTTCGGGCGCCCAGGTTCACCAGCGGCGAGGAGCTGTCGCGGCGCAGGTGTGTGGTACTCAGTCCTTGGCCAGTTCGCGGGCCTTTTCCTCGGCCTTGCGCTCGCGCTCGGCCAGCGCCTGCTGCTTGTCGCCATACAGGCGCGCCTGGTCGTCGCGGAACGCTTGCCAGAATTGCTTCGAACGCTCCGCGCCGCCTTCGGCGAAAACGCTGGTGCTGCCCAGGGCGAGAATCGCCAGCAGCAGGTACTTGGTCAGGTTCATCGTGCTTGCCTCGTGATAACCGTTTCGACAGGGTCATCATCGCAAGCGGCAGCTAACGCCAAGGTGAGGCGGACATTACAGTCTTGCAAGAGAGCCGCATCGCGGGGCAAGCCCGCTCCCACGGGATCCTGCTGGCTTTGTGGGAGTGGGCTTGCCCCATGATGGCGACGGCCCTGTCAGGCACATGACCCGCGTATTACAAATCCGTTATTCCCGCCGCTCGCCCGTTCGCATCCAGTAACATCCTCGCCGCTTGACCCTGATGTCACTACAGGGTCGAGAATCGCCCCCTTTCCACACAGAGCCCGACCATGCGCCTACTGATCATCGAGGACGAACCCCGCACCGCCGACTACCTGCAACAGGGCCTGCGCGAGAACGGCTACGTGGTGGACTGCGCCCACACCGGCACCGACGGCCTGCACCTGGCCCGCCAGCAGGCGTACGACCTGGTGATCCTCGACGTCAACCTGCCCGGGCTCGATGGCTGGGGCGTGCTGCAGCGCCTGCGCGCCGAATCCTCGACGCGGATCATGATGCTCACCGCCCACGGCCGCCTGGCCGACCGGGTCAAGGGGCTGGACCTGGGCGCCGACGACTACCTGCTCAAGCCCTTCGAGTTTCCCGAACTGCTGGCGCGCATCCGCAGCCTGTTGCGGCGCAACGACCAGCACCTGCAGCCGAGCACGCTGAAAGTCGCCGACCTTGAGCTCGACCCCGGTCGGCACCGCGCCTGGCGCGGCGGCCAGCGCATCGACCTGACCGCCAAGGAATTCGCCCTGCTGCACCTGCTGATGCGCCAGAGCGGCGAGGTGCTGTCGCGTACACAGATCATCTCGCTGGTGTGGGATATGAACTTCGATTGCGACACCAACGTGGTGGAAGTGTCGATCCGCCGCTTGCGGGCAAAGATCGACGACCCGTTCGAGGACAAGCTGATCCACACCCTGCGCGGCGTCGGCTACGTGCTCGAGGCGCGGACGTGAAGCGCCCCAGCCTGTCGCTGCGCCTGGGCCTGACCGTCACCCTGCTGGGGGCGGCGCTGGTCTTGCTGCTGGCGTGCCTGGCGGTGTTCGCCCTCGACCACGAGCTGGACAGCCGGGCGCGCAAGGACCTGGCGCGCAAGATGCAGCAGGTCGAACACAACCTGCGCGTCGATCTGCGCAGCGACGACCTCGGCGCCCGCGCCCACCCCCTGCTCGACCTGGTCATGGGCCACGACAACCTCAGCCTCAGCGTGCTGGCCGTCAACGGCCGCCACCCCGCCCTGCTCAGCCTGGGGCCGGCGCTGCAGTCGCAGCACCTGCTGAACCAGGAGGCCGACAACCAGCTGACCTTCCATACCTGGCGCGACGATGATGGTAATCAGATCCTCACTGCCAGCCGTCTGATGCGCCTGCGCGACGACACCCCGGTCAAGGTGCTGATGTCGCTCAACCGCAGCGACGACAACAGCCTGTTGCAGGCCTACCTGAACTCGACCCTGCTGGCCCTGCCGCTGCTGCTGGTGCTGATCGGCATCGCCGCGTGGAAGCTGGTGCAGCGTGGCCTGCGTCCGCTGCGGCATTTTCGCCGGATCGCCGGGCAAGTCTCGACCCAGGACCTGGAGCATCGCCTGCCGGACGAGGGCCTGCCCGCCGAACTGGCCGACCTGGCCCGCGCCATCAACGTCATGCTCGACCGGCTCGACCAGGGCGTGCGCCAGCTGTCGCAGTTCTCCGATGATCTGGCCCACGAACTGCGCACGCCCATCGGCAACCTGATGGGCAAGGCCCAGGTGACCCTGGCCCGCGAGCGTGACGGCGACAAGTACCGCGAAGCCCTGGAGGACAGCGTCGAGGAGCTGACCCGGCTCAACCGCATCATCAACGACATGCTGTTCCTGGCCCAGGTCAGCCAGCCACAGACCCAGGTGGCCCTGGTTCCCGTGGCGCTGGCGGACGAAGTGGCGCGGGTGAGCGAGCTGTTCACCTTCAGCGCCGAACTCAAGGGCATCTCCCTGCACCTGCATGGCTGGGGTACCGCGATGGCGGACAAGCTGATGTTCCAGCGGGCGCTGTCGAACCTGCTCAGCAATGCGATTCGCCATGGCCCTGAAGGCCTGCCGGTGGCCGTGGGCATCGAGCGAATCGGCGACCAGATCGGCGTGTGGGTGGAAAATCGCGGGCTGGGGATCAGCGAGGCGCACTTGCCGCACCTGTTCGAGCGGTTCTACAGGGCCGGGGCCGGGCGTTCGCGATTGGAAGGCGGGACGGGGTTGGGGCTGGCGATCGTCAAGTCGATCATGCAGCTGCATGGGGGGCGAGTCGAGGTGAGGAGCCAGGTCGAAGGGCCGACCCGGTTTACCTTGGTGTTCAAGGCCGAGTAAGGCTATCGCGGGGCAAGCCCGCTCCCACAGAAGCTCAAGCCAATGCGTGGGAGCGGGCTTGCCCCGCGATCGACTCAGCGCGAAGCGGCGACGATCAGCGCCTTCATCTCCGCCACCGCCGCCTTGAAGCCGACGAACAGCGCATGGGCCACCAGCGCATGGCCGATGTTCAGTTCGTTGATGCCCTTGATCGCGGCCACGGCCTCGACGTTGTGGTAGTGCAAGCCATGGCCGGCATTGACGATCAGCCCCTGGCCAACGCCAAATGCCACGCCATCGACAATACGCTTGAGCTCCTCGGCCACCTCGGTCGGCGTCTCGGCGTCAGCGTAGCGCCCCGTGTGCAATTCGATGGCCGGCGCGCCGACGCGACGCGAAGCCTCGATCTGCCGCTCGTCGGCATCGATGAACAGCGACACTTCGGCGCCAGTGCGCGACAGGCGCTCGACCGCCGCCTTGATCCGCGCCTCCTGGCCGGCCACGTCAAGGCCGCCCTCGGTGGTCAGCTCCTGGCGGGTTTCCGGTACCAGGCAGATATGCGCCGGGCGAATCTTCTCGGCGAAGGCCATCATCTCTTCGGTGACGCCCATCTCGAAGTTCATGCGGGTCTGCAGCACGTCCTTGAGCAGCAGCACGTCGCGCTCCTGGATATGCCGGCGGTCTTCGCGCAGGTGCACGGTGATGCCGTCGGCACCCGCTTCCTCGGCGTCCAGGGCGGCCTTGACCGGGTCCGGATAGCGGGTGCCCCGGGCCTGGCGCAGGGTCGCCACGTGGTCGATGTTGACGCCGAGAAGCATGCGGTTGCTGTGAGTCACGAAGGGGCACTCCTGAAGGTTGAGGGCCACAGCATACGTGCTGATCAGCGCTTGCGAAACAGTTCCCGGCTGACCAGCGGCTTGGGCCCCAGATGCACCGCCAGGGCCTGGCGCATCAGGCGCTTGGCGGCGAGCAGGGCACCGGGCGCCTCCCAGTCGGCCTGGGCCAGGGCCAGCAGCTCGCTGCCCTTGAACAGCCCGGGCTGGAACAGCTCGACCCGCTCAAGGCCGGCGTCCACCTGCAGGCGATAGAGCCCTTCGGCGACAACGGCACTGTCGTTGACGTCATGGTCCAAAGCGAAGGCATAACCCAGTTCGTCCAGCAGGCGCCATTCGAAGGAGCGCAGCAGCGGCTCCAACGGGCGTCCGGCGGCCAGGGCCTGCAAGGTCAGGGTGTAGTGCTCGAACAACGCCGGATGCGGCGCCTCGGCGGGCAGCAGGCGCATCAACAGCTCGTTGAGGTAGAGCCCGCTGAACAGCGCATCGCCATGCAGCCAGGCCGCGATGCCGATGCTGTCCAGACGACCGACGTTCTTCAGTTCGCCGCGCCCGCGCAGTTCGACTTCCAGCGGCACGAACGGCCGCACCAGGCTGCCACCCTTGCCCCGCGCCCGGCGCAGCACCGCCCGCACCCGCCCCTGAGGGGTGAGGAAGTCCACCAGCGCACTGGTTTCCTTGTAGGCGCGGCTGTGCAGCACGTAGGCGGGTTGGGGGGTGGGTTGGTCCATTCGGCTCTCTCGATACCAGAAATGCTTGTGGGAGCGGGCTTGCCCCGCGATCGCCATCGCGGGTCAAGCCCGCTCCCACAGGAGCAAAAGCAGGGTTTGAGGCTTACAGGTCGCCGTAACCCAGCGAACGCAGGGCGCGCTCGTCGTCGGACCAGCCGCCCTTGACCTTCACCCACAGGTTGAGCATGACCTTGGAGTCGAACAGCACTTCCATGTCCTTGCGCGCCTCGGAACCGATGCGTTTGATACGCTCGCCCTTGTCGCCAATGATGATCTTCTTCTGCCCGTCACGCTCGACCAGGATCAGCGCATGGATGTGCAGCACATGACCCTGCTGCTTGAACTCCTCGATTTCCACGGTGATCTGGTACGGAAGCTCCGCACCGAGCTGGCGCATGATCTTCTCGCGCACCAGTTCGGCGGCGAGGAAGCGGCTGCTGCGGTCGGTGATCTGGTCTTCCGGGAAGAAGTGTTCGTTCTCCGGCAGGTGCTTGGCGATCTGGGCTTCCAGCGCTTCGAGGTTGTGCCCCTGCTGCGCGGAGATCGGCATCACTTCGGCGTTCGGCAGTTGTTCCTGCAGCCATTGCAGATGCGGGATCAGCTCGGCCTTCTCTTCCATGCGGTCGGTCTTGTTGACCGCAATGATCAGAGGGCCGGTGACGTACTGCACCCTCTCCAGCACAAGCTGGTCCTCGTCGGTCCACTTGGTGCGGTCGACCACGAAAATAACCACGTCGACGTCCTTGAGGGCCGCCGAGGCGTTGCGGTTCATGTAGCGGTTCAGCGCCTTGTCGTTGGCCTTGTGCATGCCGGGGGTATCGACATAGATCGCCTGCACGTCACCCTCGGTCTTGATACCGAGCATATTGTGACGGGTGGTCTGCGGCTTGCGCGAGGTGATTGCCAGCTTCTGCCCGAGGATGTGGTTGAGCAGCGTGGACTTGCCCACGTTCGGGCGACCGACGATGGCCACGTAGCCGCAGCGGGTCGAAGTGTTCTCAGTCATTGCCATTCTCCACGCCCAGGGCGATCAATGCGGCGGCGGCGGCGACCTGCTCGGCGATACGCCGGCTCACGCCCTGGCCGCGGCTTTTCTTGTTCAGCAGGACCACTTCGCATTCGACGAAGAAGGTCCGGCAGTGCGGTTCGCCCTGGATGTCCACCACTTCGTAACGTGGCAGCTCGCAGGCACGCGACTGCAGGAACTCCTGCAGGCGGGTCTTGGGGTCCTTGTTGGTGTCGACCAGGGTCAGCCCGTCGAATTCATCGGTCAGCCAGGCCAGGATACGCTCGCGGGCGGTCTGCATGTCGGCATCCTGGTAGATGGCGCCGATCAGGGCCTCGAGAGCGTCGGCGAGGATCGACTCGCGACGAAAGCCCCCGCTCTTGAGTTCGCCCGAGCCCAGGCGCAGGTACTCGCCCAGGTCGAAGCCGCGGGCCAGGCGGGCCAGGGTCTCGCCCTTGACCAGGCGTGCGCGCAGGCGCGACAGCTGGCCTTCGCGGGCCTGCGGAAAGCGCTCGAACAGCGCCTCGCCGACCACGAAGTTGAGGATGGCATCGCCGAGGAATTCCAGGCGCTCGTTATTGCGCCCGGCATAGCTGCGATGGGTCAGGGCCAGCAGCATCTGGTCCTGGTTCTTGAAGGTGTAGCCGAGCTTGCGCTCCAGGCGGGCCAGGGAAGCGCTCATGGGGCCACCCGTGCAATGTTCAACGCGTTGTTCAAATCAACATCCTGAAAGACGGTTTGACTGCGGTCTGTCGCCGGAAACGGCGAAAGCTCTCGCTCCCTGAGAACACAGCCTATGTCAGAAATGCAATCGGCGCTGTCCGTGGACAGCGCCGTCGTTACTCAATGGATCAGCCCGACCCGCGACAGGTTCGGGAAGTGGCTGAGTTTCGGCTCCGGCCAGCTCATCCACACCGCGAACGCCTTGCCGACGATGTTGCGGTCCGGAACCATGCCGTGCAGCTCCTTGGGAATGTTCGGGTCATCCCAGAAACGGCTGTCGTTGGAGTTGTCGCGGTTGTCGCCCATCATGAAGTAATGACCGGCCGGCACGGTCCATTGCTGGTCCGGCGGCATGCGGTAGCGGGTCATTTCCTTGCGGATCAGGTGCTCGGCTTCACCGAGTTTTTCCTTGTACAGCTCGGCACTGCCCAGGGTACCCGGCTCGCTGCCGACCAGTTGCTCGGCGATCGACTGGCCGTTGACGAACAGTCGCTTGTCGCTGGTGTAGCGCACCACGTCGCCCGGCAGGCCGACCACACGCTTGATGTAGTTGACGTTGGGATCGCTCGGGTAGCGGAACACCATCACATCCCCGCGTTGCGGATCGCCCACCTCGATGACCTTCTTGTCGATCACCGGCAGGCGAATGCCGTAGGAGAACTTGTTCACCAGGATGAAGTCGCCCACTTCCAGCGTCGGCTTCATCGACCCCGACGGGATCTGGAACGGCTCGACCAGGAACGAACGCAGCACCAGCACGATGAACAGCACCGGGAAGAACGACTTGCCGTATTCGACCAGCAAGGGTTCCTTGTTCAGGCGTTCGACCACGGCCATTTCGGGCTGGCTGACGCTGCCCTGGTAGTTGGCGATCGCCGCCCGCCGGCGCGGGGCCAGGAACAGCAGGTCGATCAGACCCAACAGACCGCAGACGGCGACGGCGATGACGAGCAACAGCGGGAAATTTAGCGACATAGGACCTAGCTATCCAACCTGAGCACGGCAAGGAAGGCTTCCTGTGGAATCTCCACGTTACCCACCTGCTTCATGCGTTTCTTACCGGCCTTCTGCTTCTCCAGCAGCTTTTTCTTACGGCTGACGTCGCCACCGTAGCACTTGGCCAGTACGTTCTTTCTGAGCGCCTTGACGGTTGTCCGCGCGATGATCTGGCCGCCAATGGCTGCCTGGATCGCCACATCGAACATCTGCCGAGGGATCAGTTCCTTCATCTTTTCGGTCAACGCGCGGCCTTTGTAGGCGGCGTTGTCGCGGTGCACGATCAGGGCCAGGGCATCGACCTTGTCGCCGTTGATCAGCACGTCCAGCTTGACCAGGTTGGCCGACTGGTAGCGGTCGAAATGGTAGTCCAGCGAGGCGTAGCCGCGGCTGGTCGACTTCAGGCGGTCGAAGAAGTCCAGCACCACTTCGTTCATCGGCAGGTCGTAGCGCACCTGCACCTGGCTGCCGAGGAACTGCATGTCGCGCTGCACGCCACGCTTCTCGATGCACAGGGTGATGACGTTGCCCAGGTGCTCCTGTGGCACCAGGATGGTCGCGGTGACGATCGGCTCGCGGAAGTCGTTGACCGCCGAGACGTCCGGCAGCTTCGACGGGTTGTCGACGGTGATGGTCTCGCCGGTCTTGAGTTCGAGCTCGTAGATCACGCTTGGCGCGGTGGTGATCAGGTCCAGGTCGTATTCGCGCTCCAGGCGCTCCTGGATGATCTCCATGTGCAGCATGCCGAGGAAGCCGCAACGGAAGCCGAAGCCCAGGGCGTCGGAGCTTTCCGGCATGTACTGCAGCGACGAGTCGTTCAGGGTCAGCTTCTGCAGGGCGTCGCGGAAGTCCTCGAAGTCGTCAGAGCTGACCGGGAACAGGCCAGCGTAGACCTGCGGCTGGATCTTCTTGAAGCCTGGCAGCACTTCGACTTCAGGGGTGTTGGACAGGGTCAGGGTGTCACCCACCGGGGCGCCGTGAATGTCCTTGATGCTGGCGATGATGAAGCCCACTTCACCGGCTTTCAGGTCGGCGGTCTGGGTGTGCTTGGGCGTGAACACGCCGACACTGTCGACCAGGTGCACCTTGCCGGTGGACTTGACCAGGATCTTGTCGCCTTTCTTGACGCGGCCCTGGCGCACGCGCACCAGCGAGACAACGCCCAGGTAGTTGTCGAACCAGGAGTCGATGATCAGCGCCTGCAGCGGCGCATCGATCTCGCCTTCCGGCGCGGGGATGGTCTGCACCAGGCGCTCGAGTACCTCGTCGACGCCCATGCCGCTCTTGGCGCTGCAGGCCACGGCGTCGGTGGCGTCGATGCCGATGATCTTCTCGATCTCGTCCTTGACGCGGTCCGGGTCGGCCTGGGGCAGGTCCATCTTGTTCAGCACGGGCATGACTTCCAGGCCCTGCTCGATGGCGGTGTAGCAGTTGGCCACGGACTGGGCCTCGACACCTTGACCGGCATCGACCACCAGCAGCGCACCTTCGCACGCCGCCAGCGAGCGCGAGACTTCATAGGTGAAGTCGACGTGGCCGGGGGTATCGATGAAGTTCAGCTGGTAGGTCTTACCATCCTGAGCCTTGTAGTGCAGCGTGACGCTGTGGGCCTTGATGGTGATACCGCGCTCGCGCTCGAGATCCATGGAGTCGAGAACCTGAGCTTCCATTTCGCGCGCAGTCAGGCCACCGCACATCTGGATGAAACGGTCGGCCAGCGTCGACTTGCCATGGTCGATGTGGGCGATGATGGAGAAATTGCGGATATGACTCAAATCACTCACGGGTCAACACTCGAAAAGGCTGCGAGCCGGACGCCCGCCGAAAAATAGCCGGGAATTGTACCTCAAGCCGGAGGGATATGGGAGAACCCTTGTCACCTGCCTATCGGTTAGCGTGGGAGCGGGCTTGCCCCGCGATGGCGTCCGATCAGCTGAAAATGTTGCCTGATCGAGCCACATCGCGGGGCAAGCCCGCTCCCACGCAGGACCATCAAGCCTGCTGCTCATGAAAAAAGGCAGCCGAAGCTGCCCTTTCCCTACCGTTCAACCCGCTTATTCAGCCAGCTTGAAGGTGATGAAGCTCGCACGCCCCTGACGCAGCACGCGCATGGACACCGAACGGTTCTTCGGCAGCTCCTTGGCGATCTCGGTGAACTGCTTGGCCGAGGCGATGGCCTGGTTGTTCAGGTGGCTGATGACATCACCCGGACGCAGGCCGATCATGGCCGCCGGACCATCCTGGACTTCCTTGATGACCACGCCGCCCTTGAGTTCCAGCGACTTCTTCTGCTCGGCGGTCAGGTCGGACACGGATACGCCCAGGCGGTTGCTGCTGCGCTCGGCGCTGCCATCGGCACCCGCGCCCAGGCCGATGTCGGCGTCATCCTCTGGCAAAGCGCCAATGGTGACATCCAGGTTCTGGCGCTTGCCGTTGCGGATGATCTCCAGCTTGGCCTTCTCGCCGTCCTTGAGGCTGCCAACCAAGTGCGGCAGGTCGGCGGACATGACGATCGGCTGGCCATTCATGCTCAGGATCACGTCACCCACCTGCAGGCCGCCCTTGGCTGCCGGGCCGTTTTCCAGGACCTGGGCCACCAGGGCGCCGGCCGGCTTGTCCAGGCCGAAGGATTCGGCCAGATCCTTGTTGACCTCCTGAATCACCACGCCCAGCCAGCCGCGGCTGACCTTGCCGTCTTTCTTCAGCTGGTTCGACACATCGATCGCCACATCGATCGGGATGGCGAACGACAGACCCATGAAGCCGCCGGAGCGGGTGAAGATCTGCGAGTTGATCCCCACTACTTCACCTTTCATGTTGAACAGCGGGCCACCGGAGTTACCCGGGTTGATGGCCACGTCGGTCTGGATGAACGGCACATAGGTGTCGTTGGGCAGGGTGCGGCCCTTGGCGCTGACGATACCCTTGGTCACCGAATGGTCGAAGCCGAACGGCGAGCCGATGGCCAGCACCCACTCGCCAACCTTGAGCTTCTCCGAGTCACCCAGCTTGACGGTCGGCAGGTTCTTGCCTTCGACCTTGAGCAGGGCCACATCGGTGCGCGGGTCGGTGCCTACCAGCTTGGCCTGCAGTTCGCTGCGGTCGGACAGACGGACGATGATCTCGTCGGCGTCGGCCACCACGTGGTTGTTGGTCAGCACATAGCCATCGCTGGAGATGATGAAGCCCGAACCCAGCGACTGCGCCTCGCGCTGGCGGTCGCCACGGGGCGAACGCGGCTGCTGCGGCATATTGCGCTCGAAGAACTCGCGGAACATCGGCGGCAGGCCTTCGAGGTCCGGCATCTGCCCGGCGGCGACGCGGCGATCCGGCAGTTTCTGCTTGGTACTGATGTTGACCACCGCTGGCGAGGCCTGCTCGACCAGGGTGGTGAAGTCCGGCAGGGACTCCTCGGCCTGGGCGCTGAGCACCTGGCCGAGCATGAGCACGGCGGCGAACATCGATAGGTAGGTTTTCAAGCGTGGTATTGACATACGGCTCCCGTCACAACGAGCGTAGTTAGCAGTAAGGTTCCCGCAGACGCAGGAAAGGCCAGACTCCGAGAAGCCTGACCTATAGAAAATTTGCGGCAGGATTGCAAATGACAATGCCTTAATTTCATGTCAGCTCTGTGTAACAAGAGCTGTCAGAAGGCGCGCCGTCATTGACGCGCCTGAGCATCCTGGGCCCGCATCGACAGGGCGACACGCTCGGCGGTGCCCAGCGGGATCTCGCCGACCACGGTGACCATCACCTTGCCCTTGGGTGTGTTCAGGCGCCGCGATACCGCAACGGTGGGACCGAGCTGGGCACGGGTATCGACACCGGCCTCGTTGCCGATCGGCTCGAGGAACACCGAGAAACGGGTCAGGCCGTCGTCATACATGAGGCTGCTGACGTTACTCTTGCGCTCAGGGTCGCGGCGAACCGAACTGTTGACCAGCTCGAACCCCGGCGGCAGCCAGTCCGAACGCCATCCGGCGACGGATTCGGCTGTGCCGGCCACCGAACGTTCGACTGGCTTGCAGCTGGCACCGGCAGCCAGTTCGGCGTCGGTTGGCACAGCGTCGGTGTCCAGGCGGGTCATCTGGAAGCGCTCGAGCAACTGGCCCTTGTCGTTGAGCATCAACGAACGCAGGGGCAGGCCGGTGCGGCGGTCCAGATGCAATTCGAAGGCATAGCGATGCTGGTCACGCGGGGTGAGCGCGACAATCACCGCGTCGCGCCCGGCGACGCGTGACTTGCCTGCCACGCTCAGGTCGTACCAGCTCATGAGCTTCAGGGGATCAAGCACCCGCGGGGCGCTGTCCGGCGGTGTGCCCACGCTGCTGACCAGGTTGCCACTGACGCACTGCACCTTGCCATCGACCCGCACGATTTCCTGGGCCGAGCCGTCGAGCTGCAGCAGCCGCTCGCTGACCTTGCCGTCCTGGACGCGATGCCAGATATCGTGGGATGAGAAGCTGCCGTTGCGTTCGTAGACGAAGGATCCCTGGTAACTCTGCTGCTGCTCGGCCCGTGCCAGCTTGTTCAGCCACTCGCTCGCCTCGGGCGATGAGTTGGCGGCCAGGGCCTGCACCGTCAGGCTGCTGCCAAGCAGCAGCGACAGGAGAGGTAGCGCGCGCATGATCCTCCTTAACTTAGCGGTTTTCCAGGCTGGCGGCGCGGGCGTAAGGCAGCGCGGTCTCGTTGCCCTTCAGCGCGGACTCCTGGGCGTGCTGGCGCAGGTAGCCCGGCAGGCGTTGATCCCAGCCGGCCTGGTTCTGCAGCACACCGTTGGCCATCGGCCCGGTCGGTTGCTCGTTGCCTTCACTATAGCCTGCCAATACGGCTGGGCCTTGCGCCTGTGGCATGCTCAGGCCCTGCTGGGCAGGCTGCTGGGCGGCCAGTTCGGCACCGGTGATCTCGTCCTGGTTGTAGAAACGCACGCCGGCCAGCACGGCAACGGTCACCGAAGCGGCCACGGCCAGGCGGCCGAGGCTGCGCCACGGGCCCTGCTTGACCTTGGCCGGCACGGCCTCATCGGCCAGTGCCGCGGAAACCGCCGAGGCGATGTCCAGCTTGGGCAGCAGCAGCTCCTTGTGCATGGCTGCGCGGGCGACCTGGTAACGCGACCAGGTGGCACGGGTTTCGGCATCGTCGACGGCATTCAGCACGCGACGCAGTTCCAGTTCGTCCGCTTCGTTATCCATCACCGCGGACAGCGATTCCTGCAAAGCTTCACGACTCATGGCGGTTCCTCTCTTGGCTGTCGCCGCTGTCTCAGGTTTCCTGCAACAGGGGTTGCAGGGCTTTGTCTATGGCCTCCCGAGCGCGGAAGATTCGAGAGCGCACGGTACCCACTGGACATTGCATGACGCTGGCAATGTCCTCGTAACTCAGTCCATCGAACTCGCGCAGCGTCAATGCTGTACGCAGGTCTTCCGGCAGTTGCTGGATGGTGCGATGGACAGTGCCTTCGATTTCATCCCGCAACAACGCGCGCTCTGGGGACTCGAGATCCTTGAGACCATGATCGCCGTCGTAAAACTCCGCATCCTCGGAGCTCACATCGCTGTCTGGTGGCCGTCTGCCGCGGGACACCAGGTAGTTCTTCGCCGTGTTGATGGCGATGCGGTACAGCCAGGTATAAAAAGCACTGTCACCGCGAAAATTCCCAAGCGCCCGGTATGCCTTGATGAAGGCTTCCTGCGCCACGTCCTGCGCCTCATGGGTGTCGTGTACAAAACGCACGATCAACCCGAGAATCTTGTGCTGATACTTCAGCACCAACAGATCGAACGCTCGCCTGTCGCCACGCTGCACGCGCTCGACAAGCTGCTGATCCTCTTCCTGGGTTAGCATGAACACTCCTCAGTGATCTCGAAGGAGCGCTGCAACAGCCATCGTTCAGGCTTGCAACCATAGACTCGGGCTTTGCGCAAAAGTTCTCCCCTCCAAGCAAGTTTCCTGCGGCCCTTGGTCGGCTCGCACGAAAGACGCAGCGCGGTCACGGCCGGCTGCGTCGATAATCTGGTTTCGTTACGCAGGTGTCAGCCCAAGATAGAGCTGCCGCCTTGCGTCGCCGCGGCAATCTGTGGCGTACGGGCAGCCTTCATAGGATTTCCAAGAGTATCGGAAAGTTCCTAAAAAGATCGCCACCACCCCATATGCGCCATTGGAAATCAGGCGCCCGGGGCTGCTATAAAGGCATCCCGGCCAGGTTTCACGATAGTTTCACAGTGCCATCTGCGCTCGACTATTGTGCCGTGCCCCTTCCAAAGATTACTAGTGTCCCGACATGAGCCAACAATTCCAACATGATGTCCTGGTGATCGGCAGCGGTGCCGCCGGTCTCAGCCTGGCACTGAACCTTCCGCGCCACCTGCGCATCGCCGTGCTGAGCAAGGGCGACCTGGCCAACGGCTCGACCTTCTGGGCCCAGGGCGGCGTCGCCGCGGTACTCGACGACACCGACACCGTGCAGTCCCATGTCGAGGACACCCTCAACGCCGGTGGCGGGCTGTGCCACGAGGACGCCGTGCGCTTCACCGTCGAGCACAGCCGCGAGGCCATCCAGTGGCTGATCGAGCAAGGCGTGCCATTCACCCGCGATGAGCACTACAGCGTCGACGACGGCGGCTTCGAGTTCCACCTGACCCGCGAGGGCGGCCACAGCCACCGGCGCATCATCCATGCCGCCGACGCCACCGGCGCCGCGATCTTCACCACCTTGCTGGAACAGGCCCGGCAACGTTCGAACATCGAGCTGCTCGAACAGCGCGTGGCCGTCGACCTGATCACCGAGCGCCGCCTTGGCCTGGACGGCGACCGCTGCCTGGGCGCCTACGTGCTGGACCGCAACAGCGGCGAGGTGGACACCTTCGGCGCACGCTTCACCGTGCTGGCCACCGGCGGCGCGGCCAAGGTCTACCTGTATACCAGCAACCCCGACGGCGCCTGCGGCGACGGCATCGCCATGGCCTGGCGCGCCGGCTGCCGGGTGGCGAACCTGGAGTTCAACCAGTTCCACCCGACCTGCCTGTACCACCCGCAGGCCAAGAGCTTCCTGATCACCGAGGCCCTGCGCGGCGAGGGCGCCCTGCTGCGCCTGCCCAACGGCGAGCGCTTCATGCCGCGCTTCGATCCGCGCGAGGAACTGGCGCCACGGGACATTGTCGCCCGCGCCATCGACCACGAGATGAAGCGCCTGGGCGTGGACTGCGTCTACCTGGACATCAGCCACAAGCCGGCCGACTTCATCACCAGCCACTTCCCGACGGTCTACGAGCGTTGCCTGACTTTCGGCATCGACATCACCCGCCAGCCAATCCCGGTGGTGCCCGCGGCCCACTACACCTGCGGCGGGGTGATGATCGACGAGCACGGCCACACCGACGTGCCCGGCCTGTACGCCATCGGCGAGACCAGTTTCACCGGCCTGCACGGTGCCAACCGCATGGCCAGCAATTCACTGCTCGAATGCTTTGTCTATGGTCGCGCCGCCGCCGCCGACATCGAGGCGCGCCTGGACCAGGTGGCCATGCCCCGCGCCCTGCCCTGCTGGGACGCAAGCCAGGTGACCGACTCGGACGAGGACGTGATCATCGCCCACAACTGGGACGAGCTGCGGCGGTTCATGTGGGACTACGTCGGCATCGTGCGCACCAGCAAGCGCCTGCAGCGCGCCGAGCACCGGGTGCGCATGCTGCTGGACGAGATCGACGAGTTCTACAGCAACTACAAGGTCAGCCGCGACCTGATCGAGCTGCGCAACCTGGCGCAGGTGGCCGAGCTGATGATCCGCTCGGCCATGCAACGCAAGGAAAGCCGGGGCCTGCACTACACCCTGGACTACCCGGGGATGCTGCCCGAGGCCCGGGACACCATCCTGGTGCCGCAGAACCACGAGTGAAGTTGCGGCCTGTGCGATCCCTGTAGGAGCGGCCTTGTGTCGCGAAAGGGGCGCGCAGCGGCCCCTGGATCTGTGCCGCAATGAAGATTTTGGGGCTGCTTCGCAGCCCTTTCGCGACACAAGGCCGCTCCTACAGGGGCATGCGCCAGATCACACGAGCGTCGGATCGATCACCAGCACCAGCTTGCCGGACACCTGGTTGCTCGCCAGCTCCGCGTAGGCGGCCTCGGCGAACGCCACCGGATAGGTGTCGACCAGCTGTGGCGACAGGCGCCCCTCGGCGAACAGCGGCCACACCTGCTGGCGCAGCTCGCGCAACAACTCTGCCTTGAACGCGTCATCACGGTTGCGCAAGGTCGAACCGGTAATCTCCAGGCGCTTGCCCAGCACCAGCGCCAGGTCCAGCTCGACCTTGCGCCCGCCCATCAGGCCAATGATCACCCAGCGCCCGTCACGGGCCAGCAGCTTGAGGTTGAGCGGGGCATAGCTGGCGCCTACCGGGTCGAGGATCACGTCGAACGGCCCGAGCTGCTCCAGGTCGTCGAGGTTGTCATTGCGCACCACGCCGCCCGCGGCCCCGAGGGACTGACAATAGGCCAGTCGCTCGGGCGAACCGACACTGACCCACACCGGGTTGCCGAACGCCTTGCACAGCTGGATGGCTGCGGAGCCCACGCCACTGGCGCCGGCATGCACCAGCACCTTTTCACCGGCCTTCAATGCCCCGAGCTGGAATATGTTCAGCCAGGCCGTGGCATACACTTCGGGAATCGCCGCCGCCTCGTGCAGGCTCAGGCCCTCAGGCACCGGCAACACATGCCGGGCGTCGACCACGACTTCCTCGGCCATGCCGCCGCCAGCCAGCAGCGCGCAGACCCGGTCGCCCACGCGCCAGTCGGCGCCGGCCCCGACCTCCTCGATGATCCCTGAGCACTCCAGGCCCATATAAGGGCTGGCGCCGGGCGGCGGCGGGTACAGTCCGGCCCGCTGCAGCAGGTCGGCACGATTCAGCCCGGCGGCGGCCACGCGAATGCGCACCTGCCCGGCATCGCAGGCCGGGCGCTCGGCCTCGACCCACGCCACATGTCCGTCAACGCCTTGCAATGCCTTCACAGTGCCTCCATAGTTGAATCATATGACCGAGCCTGGGAACGCCAAGTCCCAGGCTTTTTGCAGTATGCGTCCGGCTCCGATGGAACCGGCGAACGGATAAGACGGCCTACTATGCGTGATCAATTGCCTCCACGTCGAATCAGCATGAAGCATTTCCTCCCCAGCACCGCCCTCGCCCTCATGATCGGCCTGGGCAGCCTCACGCTCGGTGGCAATGCGGCCGCCGCCAACAAGTGGGACAGCCTGCAGCCGGACCGCGACGAGGTCGTGGCCAGCCTCAACATCGTCGAATTGCTCAAGCGCCACCACTACAGCAAGCCGCCGCTGGACGACGCCCGTTCGGTCATCATCTACGACAGCTACATCAAGCTGCTCGACCCCTCGCGCAGCTACTTCACCGCGGCCGACATCGCCGAATTCGACAAATGGAAGACCCAGTTCGACGACTTCCTCAAGAGCGGCAACCTCGAGCCCGGCTTCACCATCTACAAACGCTACCTGGACCGCGTGAAGCAGCGTCTGGACTATGCCCTGGGCGAACTGAACAAGGGCGTCGACAAGATCGACTTCAGCGTCAAGGAAGACCTGCTGGTCGACCGCAAGGACGCGCCGTGGATGAAGAACCAGGCCGAACTCGACGACCTGTGGCGCAAGCGCGTGAAAGACGAGGTGCTGCGCCAGAAGATCTCCGGCAAGGAACTCAAGCAGGTCCAGGAAACCCTGATCAAGCGCTACAAGAACCAGCTGGCGCGCCTGGACCAGACCCGCGCGGAAGACATCTTCCAGGCCTACATCAACACCTTCGCCCAGTCCTACGACCCGCACACCAACTACCTGTCGCCGGACAACGCCGAGAACTTCGACATCAACATGAGCCTGTCGCTTGAGGGCATCGGCGCGGTGCTGCAGAGCGACAACGACCAGGTCAAGATCGTGCGCCTGGTGCCGGCAGGCCCTGCCGCCAAGACCAAGCAGGTGGCCCCGGCCGACAAGATCATCGGCGTGGCCCAGGGCAACAAGGAAATGGTCGACGTGGTCGGCTGGCGCCTGGACGAAGTGGTCAAGCTGATCCGCGGCCCGAAAGGCTCGGTGGTGCGCCTGGAGGTGATTCCGGCCAGCAACGCGCCGAACGACCAGACCAGCAAGATCGTCTCGATCACCCGCGAAGCGGTCAAGCTCGAAGAGCAGGCGGCGAAGAAGTCGGTACTCAAGCTCAAGCAGGACGGGCGTGACTACAAGCTGGGCATCATCGAGATCCCGGCGTTCTACCTGGACTTCAAGGCCTATCGCGCTGGCGACCCGGACTACAAGAGCACCACCCGCGACGTCAAGAAGCTGCTCACCGAGCTGCAGAAGGAGAAAGTCGACGGCGTGGTCATCGACCTGCGCAACAACGGTGGCGGCTCGTTGCAGGAAGCCACCGAGCTGACCAGCCTGTTCATCGAGAAGGGCCCGACCGTACTGGTGCGCAACGCCGACGGCCGTGTCGACGTGCTCGAGGACGAGAACCCGGGCGCCTTCTACAAAGGCCCGCTGGCGCTGCTGGTAAACCGCCTGTCGGCCTCGGCCTCGGAGATCTTCGCCGGTGCCATGCAGGACTACCACCGCGCGCTGATCATCGGCGGCCAGACCTTCGGCAAGGGTACCGTGCAGACCATCCAGCCGCTCAACCACGGCGAGCTCAAGCTGACCCTGGCCAAGTTCTACCGGGTTTCCGGACAGAGCACCCAGCACCAGGGCGTGCTGCCGGACATCGCCTATCCGTCGATCATCGACACCAAGGAAATCGGCGAAAGCGCCCTGCCGGAGGCCATGCCGTGGGACACCATCCGCCCGGTGGTCAAACCGGCTTCCGATCCGTTCAAGCCGTTCCTGGCCCAGCTCAAGGCGCAGCATGAGGCGCGCAGCGACAAGGATGCCGAGTTCGTCTACATCCGCGACCGCCTGGCGCTGACCCAGAAGCTGATGAACGAGAAGACCGTCAGCCTCAACGAGCAGCAACGTCGCGCCCGCCACGACGAGATCGAGGCCAAGCAGCTGGCGCTGGAGAACGTTCGCCGCAAGGCCAAGGGCGAAGAGCCGCTCAAGGAGCTGAAAAAGGAAGACGAGGACGCCCTGCCCGCCGAGCCGGACGACACCAAGCCCGAGGACGATGCCTACCTGTCCGAGACCGGTCGCATCCTGCTCGACTATCTGGGCCTCAGCACGTCGGTGGCCAAGCACTGAAATGATGGCGAAATAATGTGACCTGTCATCAAACAGTCACCGGACTGTCGTGAAATGGAAGGGCCGGACGTGCAAGCGTCCGGCCTTTTTCACTTCAGGAAGCAGTCCATGACCGTCACCGAACAGCTCAGCGCATTGAGCGCCATCCTGGCTCAACGCAGCGTCCACTGTCTGTTCCAACCCATCGTCTGCCTCTCTGAAAGGCGCATCCTCGGCTACGAGGCCCTGAGCCGCGGCCCGTCCAACAGCCCGCTGCACTCGCCGCTGAACCTGTTCGCCATCGCCCGCCAGGCCGGCCGCCTCGCCGAACTGGAGGTGCTGTGCCGGGAAACCGCCTGCCGCCGTTTCAGCGAGCTTAACCTGCCGGGCCAGTTGTTCCTCAACGTCTCGCCCGAGTCCCTGGTCGAACCCGACTACCCGTCCGGGCGCACCCTGAAAATGCTCGAACAGCTCGGCCTGGCGCCCAGCCGGGTAGTCATCGAACTGACCGAGCAAACGCCCACCGAAGACTTCCAGCTGCTGTACAACGCCCTGCACCACTACCGCGACATGGGCTTTTCCATTGCCCTGGACGACCTGGGCGCCGGCTACTCGAGCCTGCGCCTGTGGTCAGAGCTGCGCCCGGACTATGTGAAGATCGACCGCCACTTCATCGATGGCATCCACCAGGACCCGCTCAAGCGCGAATTCGTTGGCTCCATCCTGCAGATCGCCCGCGCCTCCCGCGCCCAGGTGATCGCCGAGGGCATCGAACTGGCCGAGGAACTGGCGGTACTGGGCGACATGGGGGTGACCCTGGTCCAGGGCTACCTGCTCGGCCGCCCCCAGGAGTTTCCGGTCGTGGACAGCCTCGGCCTGCCGCCGCCAATGACAGGCTCGGGCGTAGCGCTGTGCGAGGACAGCCGCGACCTCAGCGCCCTGCTTATCCAGCAACCCTCGGTCACCCTCGACACCGCCACGCAGCAGGTGCTCGACGCTTTCCGTCGACAGGCCAACCTCAATTCCCTCGCCGTGCTGGACGAGCAAGGCCGCCCCTGTGGCATCGTCCACCGCCACTCGCTCGCCGACGCCCTGCTCCAGCCCTTCGGCACCGACCTGTTCGCGCGCAAGCCGATCAGCCGCCTGATGAGCCAGGACTTTCTCGCCGTCGAGCGTGGCCAGTCGCTGCAGCAGGTCAGCCGCCTGCTTACCAGCCGTGCGCGCCAGCGTATCGAGGAGGACTTCATCATCACCCAGAATGGGCGTTACCTGGGGCTGGGGCGGGTGATCGACGTGCTCAAGCTGATCACCGAGCAGAAGATCCAGCAGGCACGGCATGCCAATCCGCTCACCTTGCTGCCGGGCAACGTGCCGATCCAGCAGTGCCTGGCGCGCCTGCTGTTGCAGCGGCGCAAGGCAGCTGTGTGCTACGTGGACATCGACAGTTTCAAGCCCTTCAACGATATCTATGGCTACGCCCGAGGCGATGAAGTGCTGTTGTGCCTGGCCCAGTGCCTGAACGACTGCGTCGATCCGAGCCGGGATTTCGTCGGCCATATCGGCGGCGACGACTTCATGCTGGTGCTGGGCTCGACGGACTGGCGCGAGCGCCTGCAATTGCTGCTGGAGGCCTTTGGCCGGCAATGCCGACGCTTCTACCGCAGCGAACACCTGGAGGCCGGGTGCTTCATCGCCCACAACCGCCAGGGGCAGCGGGAGACGTTCGCCTTGCTGTCACTGTCGATCGGCGTGGTCTGGCTGGAGCCGGGCAGCAGCGACGGGCTGGATGCCGGTCAACTGGCCGAGCTCGCCTCCCAGGCCAAGCGCCAGGCCAAGGATGGCGGTGGTTCAGGCCTGAGCCTGATCGATACCACCGTGTTGCCATGATCGCCCGTCGACTCGCCGGGAAATGCGTGGGAGCGGCGGTGCGCCGATGCGACTTGCCCCGCGATGCCTGTCAGGCTTCTTCCGGGTAGCGATACTCGAACACCCGCACCACTTCCGAGGCATGCCAGGATGCCGCCTCCATGCCATCCACCGGCCCGGAAAACCGCCCCAGGCGCTCGACACACTCGAAGAACCCGGTGCGCGGCAGGCGGCTGGCCCCCTGGCTGATCACCAGCGAACTGCGCAGCGGCTGCTCGGCGCGGGCGTCGAGCGTCGCCAGGTACTCGAGGGCCGCCGTCAGGGTCTGCATGGCCGGGCTGGGCAATTGCAGACGCTCGAGCAGCGCACGGTACGTGAGCAGGTGGCGTTGACGGCGGGCCAGGTCGAGCTCGGTCAGCAGGCTCTGCCACTGCTGACGGCTGATCCTGACCTGGCTCATGACGGCTCGCTCCAGCCGGCCACGCCCAGGTGCCAGGCCAGGCTGCGCAGGATCGCAGCGTCCGGGCGTCGCTCCCCGGACTCGATCATCGCCAGGTAGGCCGGGCTGATGCCGACACTGCGTGCCAGTTGCTCCGGGGCCAGGCCCTTGGCCTGACGCAAGGACGCCAGCTGGTCCAGGGAGGATTGGCTGGCGCTCGGTTGAGTGCTCTCGTTGTGACTGACTGAGTCGGGAGCTACGGCCGGCGCCTGGCCTGCGGCCGCCAGCAACTTCTGATAGTGCTCCCAGGGAACCACTGCGTACTCGGGCTGACCGTCCCGGCTGATGACCTGAATACCCATACAACCCCCTTGACGTTGGATTACGGCATGTAATCCGTAGGCATAACCCTTATGCCAATTATATTACCAACCTCGGGGGTCTGTGCGGAATCAGCTGCCAGGACGCTCAAGGCGCAGGGCCTCGGGAGTATCAGGCAGGCGCTCGACCACCCGCAGCCGTTCCGGCGACTGGGCATCGCGCCAGGCCTTGAAACGGCCCAGCTCATCGGCCACGGTCTTGAGCACCCAGCCCAGCACGGCGATGTCATCGAGCAGGCCGACACCCAGCAACCAGTCGGGGATGGCGTCCAGGGGGCTGACGAAATACAGCAGCCCGGCAACGATGGTCACCAGCGCCCTGGGGCTGACGGCGCGGTACTCGCCACGCCACCAGGCCAGGCACAGCGCCTGCATCAGGCGCAGGTCCTCGCGTAATTGGCCCAGCTTCGGCCCCTTGCGGGCCACCGCGAACAGCAGGGCCGGCAGCCGGCCACGACTGAGCAGGCGCTCGGCCAAGGGCAGGAAGCGGGCGAAATTCCAGGGTGCGCTCATGGGACCTCCAGAGGAGCAGGGGTTATCCACATTTATTGTGGATAACCTTGTGAACAGGGCGATATTGGCGCCGCGTGGTGCCCGCCGGGCAAGGGCCAGGTACGAATCGGGCGTTTTTTACACAACCGTTTCAACCGCGCAAACGTTTTGCGACACCGGCACCCGCGTCTGCGCGGCTATTGCTTGCGACAGTGAATGACGCCGACGGTTCGCGTCAAGCCGGACTGAAAACGACGACGCCCCGTCGAAACGGGGCGTCTTCTTGCAACGGGCCGGGTGTTACTTGGCCGGTGCCTGGTCGACCTTGGCCGGATCCTTGATGGCAATCAGTTCCAGGTCGAAGACCAGGACCGAGTTGGCCGGGATCAGCGGGCTCGGGCTTTGGGCGCCATAGGCCAGCTCAGCCGGGATGTACAGCTTGTACTTCTCGCCGACGTGCATCAGTTGCAGACCTTCGACCCAGCCCGGGATCACGCCGCTGACCGGCAGGTCGATCGGGCTGCCGCGCTCGACGGAGCTGTCGAAGACTTTGCCGTCGGTCAGCTTGCCTTCGTAGTGGACGGTGACCACGTCGGTCGGCTTGGGTTGCGGGCCGTCGGCCTTCTTGACCACTTCATACTGCAGGCCCGAGGCGGTGGTGACCACGCCAGGCTTCTTGGCGTTTTCCTCGAGGAATTTCTTGCCGGCAGCGGCAGCTTCCTCGCTGGCCTTGGCCAGGCGTTCCTCGGCGCGCTTCTGCAAGGCGGTGAAGGCTTCGACCAGCTCTTCGTCCTTGATGCGCTGCTCTTTCTTGCCTACCGCGTCCTCGATGCCCTGGGCGACGGCTTTCGAGTCCAGGTCGTCCATGCCTTCCTGGGCCAGGCTCTTGCCCATGTTCAGGCCGATACCGTAGGAGGCCTTCTGTGCCGGAGTCTTCAGCTCGACGCTGCTGGTCTGGGCGTCGCAGCCCGCGAGGACCAGGCCTACCAGGGCAACCGCGGCCGCCAAACGATGCTGTTTCATGTAATTTCCTTGTTCATGCGCCATGAGGGCAATCAGGGTAAAGCCGCGAGCTTAGCAGGCGGCCGCGACCAATGGCTACCGGCATAAGAGCGGGTTGCGCGCAGGAAGTTCCTGGGTGAAAGGTTGTTCATCCTCGGCGCTTGAAGCCAATGGCCAGTATTGACGGTTCAAGGGCGTATTGCCGGAAGAATTTCACACAGGCCGCTGCTCTTCCTCTCGCAGCGTCAGCACCTCGAACCCGCTTTCGGTCACCGCCACCGTGTGCTCCCACTGCGCAGACAGGCTGTGGTCACGGGTGATCACCGTCCAGCCATCGCGCAACCCGCGCGTGCCACGCCCACCCTGGTTGATCATCGGCTCGATGGTGAACACCATCCCCGCTTGCAGCGCCATGCCCAGGCCGCGCTGGCCGTAGTGCAGCACCTCCGGTGCCTCGTGCATCTGCCGACCGATGCCGTGCCCGCAGTACTCGCGCACCACGCTGTAGCCGGCGGCCTCGGCGTGGGCCTGGATGGCATGGCCGATATCGCCGAGCGTCGCGCCGGGGCGCACCTGCTCGATGCCCTTCCACAAGGCGGCATAGGTGGTGTCGACCAGACGCCTGGCCTCGTCGCCGATCTTGCCGATGCAGTACATCTTCGACGAGTCGGCAATGTAGCCGCCCTGCTCCAGGGTGATGTCGACGTTGACGATCGAGCCTTCCTTGAGCACCTCGTCGACCTTGGGCATGCCATGGCAGACCACATGGTCCACCGAGGTGTTCAGCGCATAGGGGAAACCGTACTGGCCCTTGCTCGCCGGGCGGGCCTTGAGGGTTTCGACGATGAAGGCCTCGGCGCGGTCATTGATCTGCATCGTGGTCACCCCGGGGCGGATGAAACCGTCGAGGTCGGCGAATACCAGGGCCAGCAGTTGACCGGCGTTGCGCATCAGCTCGAGCTCGGCGGCGTCCTTGAGGATGACCTTGCTCATTGCAGCAACTCCTTGAGGTTGGCCTGTTCCTGGCGCAGCAACTGGCGCAGCAGTTCCTGGTAGGTCGCTTGCGGGTGCAGTTCGGCCAGCATGCCGATGCGGATCCAGTGCTCGGCCTGGGCGTTGATCGAACGCGACAGCGCGGCGCTGGCCACGCGCAGGTCTTCGTGGAGGTCGTCGGAGATCTTGACGATGCCCATGTGTGGTTACCTATATATGAAACGTATTCGAATCATATATCCGTCCATTTGCATGTGTCATCCGTTGGTGCGTGGCTCCCCGTATCGGTGCACACCCGTCACAGGTCAAGCCCATGCCACCTCGCTGAGCGTGGGCGCGGGCTTGCCCCGCGATGACATGGCCCGGGATTTGCTGCCCATACGCCATCGAGACCATCAACGCCGATGGTCCCCTCCCATCACGACGAAGGCGCCGTGTTGCCCCGCTTGCCGTTTGCAGGCCGGGCAGCCGGCGCCTTTGTCGTTTCATCAGCAGGAGATTGCCGATGAGCGACAGCCAAGTGCGCAGTGTGTGCCCGTATTGCGGGGTCGGCTGCGGCATCGTCATGCACGTGAACGATGGCAAGGTGGTCAAGGTCAGTGGCGACAAGCAGCACCCGAGCAACTTCGGTCGCCTGTGCACCAAGGGCCAGAGCGCCGATGTGCCGCTGCAGGCCGGGCGCATGACCCACGCCTTCGTGCGCGACCAGCGCAACCAGCAGCCGGCGCGCCGCAGCCTGGACACCGCGATCAGCGAAACCGCCGCGCGGTTGCGCGCGATCATCGACACCCATGGCGCGGATGCCGTGGCCTTGTACGTGTCCGGGCAGATGTCGCTGGAAGCCCAGTACCTGGCCAACAAACTGGCCAAGGGCTTCATCCGTACCCGCCATATCGAGTCCAACTCGCGGCTGTGCATGGCCAGTGCCGGCAGCGGCTACAAGCAGTCGCTGGGGGCGGACGGACCGCCGGGCAGCTATCAGGACTTCGAGCGCGCCGAGGTGTTCCTGGTGATCGGCGCGAACATGGCCGACTGCCACCCGATCCTGTTCCTGCGTCTGCTCGACCGGCTCAAGGCCGGGGCCAGGCTGATCGTCGTCGATCCCCGGCGCAGCGCCACCGCCGACAAGGCCGACCTGTTCCTGCAACTGCGCCCGGGCACTGATCTGGCGCTGCTCAATGGTCTTTTATACCTGCTGCATGCCAACGGCCACACCGACGCGGACTTCATCGCTCGCCACACCGAGGGCTGGGAGGACCTGCCGGCTTTTCTCGAGGACTACACCCCGCAACGGGTCGCGGCCATCACCGGGTTGGACGAGGCCGACATCCGCGAAGCCGCCCGCCTGATCGGCGAGGCCGGTGAATGGATGAGCTGTTGGACCATGGGCCTGAACCAGAGCATCCACGGCACCTGGCACACAAATGCCCTGTGCAACCTGCACCTGGCCACCGGCGCCATCTGCCGCCCCGGCAGCGGGCCGTTCTCGCTGACTGGCCAGCCCAACGCCATGGGCGGTCGCGAGATGGGCTACATGGGGCCGGGCCTGCCGGGCCAGCGCTCAGCACAGGTGGCGGCGGACCGCGCCTTCGTCGAGCGGCAATGGCAGCTCACGCCCGGCACGTTGCGCAGCGAGGGCGGCGAAGGCACCGTGGCGCTGTTCGAACAGCTCAAGAGCGGCGAGGTGAAGGCCTGCTGGATCATCTGCAGCAACCCGGTGGCCAGCGTCGCCAATCGCCAGCAGGTGATCGACGGCCTGAACCAGGCGCAACTGGTGATCAGCCAGGACGCCTTCCTCGACACCGAGACCAACCGCTATGCCGACATTCTCCTGCCGGCGGCGCTGTGGGCCGAGGGTGAAGGGGTGATGATCAACAGTGAGCGCAACCTGACCTTGATGCCCCGCGCTGTCGAGCCGCCCGGTGAAAGCCTGGAGGACTGGCGCCTGATCGCGCGTATCGCCTGTGCCCTGGGCTACGCGCATGCCTTCGACTACCCCGACGCCGAGGCGGTGTTCGATGAGATCCGCCGCTTCCATAACCCGGACACCGGCTACGACCTGCGCGGCATCGACTATGCCGGACTGAGCGCCAGCCCCCGGCAGTGGCCCTGCGCGCCTGGGTGCGAGGATGACCGCAGCCCGCTGCGTTATCGCAATGACGAACACGGCCAGCCAGCGGCGCTGGCCTTTCCGACCGCCAGCGGCAAGGCGCGTTTTCATGCGCGGCCCTGGCTGGCGCCTGCCGAGCTGCCGGACGACGCCTACCCCTTCGTCCTCAACACCGGCCGCGTGCAACACCAGTGGCACACCCTGACCAAGACCGGCAAGGTCCCGAGCCTGAACCGCCTCGAACCCGGCCCCTTCGTCGAGATCCATCCCGACGATGCCCGGCGCCTGGGCATCGGCGACAAGGACCAGGTGGCGATCCGTTCACGCCGAGGCCAGGCGCTGCTGCCGGCCCGCCTCAGCGACCGGGTGCTGCCCGGCGGCTGCTTCGCGCCGTTCCACTGGAATGACCTGTACGGCGAGCAGTTGGCGATCAACGCGGTGACCTGCGACGCCGTCGACCCCACCTCGCTGCAACCGGCCTTCAAGTACTGCGCCGTGACTCTCGAACGGGTCGCGGGCGAACGCATCGAGGTCCTCGACCTGGACGTCACCATTCCTGCGGAGCCCGTCCCCATGCCGACCGCTACCCTCGCCCGCCTTCTGGGCCTCGAGACACAACCTGCCCCGGTGCTTGCCGAAGAAGAGCGGCATTACCTGCAAGGTTTCCTGCTTGGCCTGCAACAGACACGCGCCGAGGGTGTGCCAAGCCTCCCGGCCACCGCACCATTGGCGCCGGCCCGGCGCCTGTTCGTCGATGGCCTGCTGGCGGGGCTGTTTGCCCAGTCCCAAGCACAGGCGACAGTACCGTGCCATCGTGTGTTGTGGGCCTCGCAGACCGGCAACGGCGAGACGCTGGCCGAGCGCTGCGCCCAACGCCTGCGCGAGGCGGGGCTGAAGGTGGAGCTCAGCAGCATGGAAAGTGTCAGCCCGGCGCAATTGCGCGGCTGCGCCAGCGTACTGCTGATTGCCAGCACCTTCGGCGACGGCGACGCCCCGGACAGTGGCGCCGCGTTCTGGCAGGCCCTGCAGGGCGCGAGCGACGCCGACTGCGCCAAGCTGCCCTATGCGGTGCTGGCCCTGGGCGACTCCAGTTACGACCAGTTCTGCGGCTTCGGTCGCAAGCTCGACCAGCGCCTGGCGGAACTGGGCGGCCAGCGCCTGCTGGAGCGGGTCGACTGCGAGCCGGATTTCGATGCCGCATTCAGTGCTTGGCTCGAGGCCCTGCTGGTGGCCCTCGGCACAAAAAAACCCGCGACATCGGCACCAGCAACCGCCGAATCTCATGGCAGACACCAGCCATGGCAAGCGCGCCTGGTGCAAAACCGCCTGCTCAATGGCCCCAGCTCGACCAAGGAGACTCGCCAACTGGTGTTCGACCTCGCGGGTAGCGGCCTGGATTATCAGCCCGGCGATGCGCTGGGCGTATGGCCGCGCAACTGCCCGACACTGGTCGAGGAACTGCTGGGCCTGATGCAACTCGATGGCCATGCCGTGGTCGAGCTCGAAGGCCTGGCACCAATGCCCCTGAGCCTGGCGCTGGAGCGGCAGTTGGACATTACCCGTGTCACGTCACGACAGCTCGAGGCGCTCAGCGAAAACGCAGCGTCTCTGCGACAACTGCTGCGACCTGAATGCAAGACCGAACTCAAGAACTGGCTGTGGGGCAGGCAACTGGCCGACGTGCTGCGCGAGTTCCCCCAGCAATGGCCGCTGACCCGCTGGCTGAGCCTGCTCAAGCCCTTGCAGCCACGGCTGTACTCGATCAGCTCCAGCCCCAAGACGCATCCGGGGCAGGTGCACCTGACGGTGTCCACGGTGCGCTTCGGCGAACGTAAGGGGGTCTGCTCGGCCTTTCTCGCCGACCGTGCGGCAGACGTCGAAGTGGCCATCTTTACCCAACCGTCGAAACACTTCCGCCTGCCCGACGACGACGGCACGCCCATCATCATGATCGGTCCCGGCACCGGCATCGCGCCCTTCCGGGCCTTCCTCGAAGAGCGCCAGGCACGCGCTGCGCGTGGCCGCAACTGGCTGTTCTTCGGCGAGCAGCACGAGGCACACGACTTCTACTATCGCGAGCAGTTGCTGGCCTGGGAAGCGCAGGGCCATGTACGCCTGAACACCGCGTTCTCCCGCGACCAGCCGGAGAAGATCTATGTGCAGCAACGCCTGCTGGAACAGGGCGCCGAACTGTGGCGCTGGCTGCAGGACGGCGCGCATGTGTATGTCTGCGGCGATGCCCAGCGCATGGCCCGGGATGTGGATGCGGCCTTGCGCCAGGTGGTGGCGCAGCACGGCGGCCTGGACGAGAGCGCGGCAGCGGCCTATGTCGAAGGCTTGGGACGGGACAAGCGCTACCGGCGGGATGTGTATTGATGCACCACGGTGGTGAGGGCTGCACCCTGCTTGTGCGACCGCACCACCTGGGCAGCTCATACCTAAAGGCAGCCTGGCACGCGGCAACCCTCATGGGAGCTGGCTTGACCAGCGATGAGCGGGAGCCTGGCACACTCCCTGCTTCACATAATGCACAACAGCCCCAACGACCAACGGCGGTCGACAGGGGCCTCACACTGATGAGTACAGGAAAAGGCGCCTGGAGCTTCGGCTCCAGGCGCCTTTTTCGTTTTCCGTGATCGAGGATCGGCTATGCAGGCAACAGCGAACGGGGCACAACGAGCACGACTGGTCATCGTCGGCAATGGCATGGTCGGCCATCACTGCGTCGAGCAGCTGATCGAACGCGGCGCCACGGCACACTTCGAGCTGCATGTGTTCGGCGAGGAACGCCAGCGCGCCTACGACCGGGTGCACCTGTCGGAGTATTTCACCGGCAGCTGCGCCGAGACCCTGGCCCTGTGCGCCCCGGACTACTACAGCCGCCACGGCGTGCACCTGCACCTGGGCGAGGCGGTGCTGGACATCGATCGCGAGCGCCGGGAAGTGATCACCACTGAGGGGCGGCTGGGTTACGACCAGTTGATCCTGGCCACCGGCTCCTATCCGTTCGTGCCGCCAATCGAAGGTTCCAGCGGCAATGCGCGCCTGGTCTACCGCACCCTCGAGGACCTCGACGCGATCCGCGCCGCCGCCGCGGATGCCCGCCGTGGCGTCGTGGTCGGCGGTGGCCTGCTCGGCCTCGAGGCGGCCAACGCCCTGAAGTCCCTGGGCCTGGAAGCGCATGTGGTGGAGTTCGCCCCACGCCTGATGCCGGTACAGCTGGACAGCGAAGGCGGCGCGGCGCTCAAGGCGCGGATCGAGGCCCTCGGCGTGGGCGTGCACCTGTCCCGCGCGACCCAGTCGATCAGCGCTGGTGAGCAGTACCGCTACCGGATGAACTTCGACGGTGGCGAACACCTGGAGACCGATCTGATCGTGTTTTCCGCCGGCATCCGCCCACAGGACGCCCTGGGCCGGGCCAGTGGCCTGGAGATCGCCGCGCGCGGAGGTGTTGTGATCGATGGCCAGTGCAGGACCAGCGATCCGCGGATCTTCGCCATCGGCGAGTGCGCGTCGTGGAACGGCAGCGTGTTCGGCCTGGTCGCCCCCGGCTACGCCATGGCGCGTAACCTGGCCGCGCGGCTGCTGGGCGAGGCGGCGCACGACTTCACCGGCGCCGACATGTCGACCAAGCTCAAGCTGCTGGGCGTGGATGTCGGCTCGATTGGCGACGCCCACGGCGCCACGCCCGGCTCACGCAGCTACCGCTTCATCGACGAGGCCAACAGCGCCTACCGCCGGCTGGTGGTGGATGCCAGCGGCAAGCACGTGCTCGGCGCAGTGCTGGTGGGCGACAACAGCTACTACGACACTTTGCTGCAGTATGCCCAGAACGGCATCACCCTGCCGGCCGACCCGGCCGCGCTGATCCTGCCCCAGGGAGGTGGCGCGCCGGCCCTGGGCGCCGATGCGCTGCCCGACAGCGCGACCATCTGCTCCTGCCACAACGTCAGCAAGGGCGCGGTGTGCGCCGCCATCGACAGTGGCTGCGGCGACCTCGCCGCCGTCAAGGGCTGCACCAAGGCCGCCAGCGGCTGCGGTGGCTGCGCGGCACTGCTCAAGCAGGTGTTCGAGCACGAACTGACCGCCCGTGGCGTGACGGTCGACAAGAGCCTGTGCGAGCACTTCGCCTACACCCGCCAGGAACTCTACGGGCTGGTGCGGGTTGAGGGCATCCACACCTTTGGCGAGCTGCTCGAACGCCATGGCAAAGGCCACGTGGGCTGCGACATCTGCAAGCCGGCGGTGGGCAACATCCTCGCCTCGTGCTGGAACCAGCCGATCATGGACCCGGCGCTGGTGCCGCTGCAGGACACCAACGACACCTTCATGGCCAATATGCAGAAGAACGGCACCTACTCGGTGGTGCCGCGCATTCCCGGTGGCGAAATCACCCCGCAGAAGCTGATCGTGATCGGCCAGGTGGCGCAAAAATACGACCTCTACACCAAGATCACCGGCGGCCAGCGCATCGACCTGTTCGGCGCCCAGCTGCATGAACTGCCACTGATCTGGGGTGAACTGATCGCCGCCGGCTTCGAGACCGGGCACGCCTACGGCAAGTCGACGCGCACGGTGAAATCCTGCGTCGGCAGCACCTGGTGCCGCTATGGCGTGCAGGACAGCGTGGCCATGGCGCTGCGCCTGGAGGATCGCTACAAGGGCCTGCGCTCACCGCACAAGCTCAAGTTCGCGGTGTCCGGCTGCACCCGCGAATGCGCCGAAGCGCAAAGCAAGGACATCGGCGTGATCGCCACCGACAAGGGTTGGAACCTGTACGTGTGCGGCAATGGCGGCATGCGCCCGCGCCACGCCGAACTGTTCGCCACCGACCTCGACGACGAAACCCTGGTACGGCTGATCGACCGCGTGCTGATGTTCTACATCCGCACCGCCGACAAGCTGCAGCGCACCTCGGTGTGGCGCGAGGGCCTCGAAGGCGGGCTCGACTACCTCAAGCAGGTGGTGATCGACGACAGCCTGGGCCTGGCCGCCGAACTCGAGGCACAGATGCAGCAGGTGGTCGACCGCTACGAATGCGAATGGGCCAACGCCCTGGGCGATCCGGAAAAGCTCAAGCGCTTCCGCACCTTCGTCAATGACCAGCGCGCCGATCCGGATGTGCACTTCGTGCGCGAACGTGGCCAGCGCCGGCCGGCGGCGCCCCTGCAGCTGATTCCCACCCATGAGGAGGCGATGCGATGAGCCTGTCCAACACGGCAGTAGCAAGTGAAACCCGCTGGCAGACGGTGTGCCTGGCCAGCGACCTGGTCGCCGACTCCGGGGTGGTGGTATGGCACGAGGGTGAGCAGGTGGCGCTGTTCTACCTGCCGGGCCAAGGGCGGGAGCTGTACGCCGTCGGCAACCGCGACCCACGCTCGGGCGCGAACATCATCGGGCGTGGGCTGGTGGCCAGCCTGGGAGCAACCGTGGTAGTAGCGGCGCCGCTGTACAAGCAGCATTTCTGCCTGCAAAACGGCAACTGTCTGGAAGATCCGACACAGCGCTTGCCGGTGTGGCCGGTGCGTATCCGTGGGATGACGGTCGAACTGGGACAGAGGCTCAGATAACGATCAGCCTGCCGGGGCATGCCCCCGGCCAGTGCCCGGCTCTTGCCGCGGGTAATCAGTTCAGCCGCAAGCCTGCCTTGATGGCTTCCCAATGGGCGAGGTCGACCGCTTCCAGCGGTGTTTCCTTGCTATAGCTGACCGCCACGAAACGGGCCTGCCCGCTTGGCGCGTAGGCCAACTGACGCTGGTACGAGACCACTTCGCCGCGCTTGAACTGCAGGCTGACTTCCAGGCCGTGGATGCCATGATCGACGCCTGCGCTGACCGGCTGCGGTTCGCTGATGACCGCCCCCAGGCGCTCACGCAACTGCGCCAGTTGCTGCTGGTAAAGCGCCTCCAGCGTCTGCCCGGCCGCCAGCGGACTGCGGGCGATCACCAGGGTGGTGCCACGCTGACGGAAGGTCAGCATGTTCATGGTGGTGTCTTCGGGTGTTTCATCGCCCAGTTCGAGGACCAGATCCTGGGTCAGGTAGGCGGTCATAACGCAGCTCCATGCATCGAAGTGGCACACGCTAAAGCTTCAGGGCTTCGCCTGCAAGGGAGGAACCGCCGCCCGGTGACGAACATCACCCAGACGTTGCAGGTCTGGCCCGCACGGATACACTGCCGGGCATGAACCTCGATACCCGCATCAAGTTCCGCCACCTGCTGTGCTTCCTGGAGATTGCCCGGCAGGGCAGCCTGGCCAGGGCCGCCGACGTGCTTGCGATCAGCCAGCCGGCGATCTCCAAGACCCTCAAGGAACTGGAGGAGCTGCTCGAGGCACGTCTGTTCGAACGTGGCCACAACGGCGTGACCCTGACCCCGGCCGGCACGCGCTTCATGCGCTACGCCGGCCCCAGCGTGCAGGCGTTACGCGACGGGGTCGGCAGTGTGCGCGGCGAGGCGCGGGCGCCGTCGCAGGTGCGCATCGGCGTGCTGTCGACCGTCGAAGGGCTGCTGATGCCCGAGGTGCTGTGCCGCCTGCACCAGCGTCATGAAGCGTTGCTGATCAGCGTGGTGACCGGGGCCAGCGCCCAGTTGCTCGGCCAGTTGCACCTGGGGGAACTGGAGCTGGTGGTCGGGCGGATGACCGACAGCCCGCAGATCCAGGGGCTGTCGTTCGAGCACCTGTACAGCGAGTCGATGACCCTGGTGGTGCGGCCCGGGCATCCATTGCTGGCGCAGCGGCCCGTCGAGCGCAGGCAGGTCGGTGATTACCCGCTGGTGCTGCCGCCACCGGGGACGACCATTCGCCAGCATGCAGACAGCCTGTTCGTGCAATGCGCCATTGCGCTGCCGGCGCAGCGCCTGGAAACCCTGTCGCTGGCCCTGAGCAGGCGCTATGTGCTGGGCAGCGAGGCGGTCTGGGTGGCGCCACGAGACGCCGTGCTGATCGACCTCGGGCGTGGCGAGTTGGCCGAACTCGACCTCGGTGTGCGCGAACCGGGCGGGTCGGTGGGCATCTGCCGCAATGCGGCCCTGCCCCAGAGCCTGCCGGCGCAATGGGTGTGCGAGGTGCTCCGCGAAGTGGCCGAGGCCTATCGACTCGGGACCTATCCCTGACAACCCGGCGGGCATCTTCCTATACAATCCCGGCCAGTTCCCAGCGCCTCCAGGACCCTTTTCATGGACGAAACCGCGCAGCACTGGCTGCATGCCCTCTCCGCCCCCATGGCCGCCCTCAACGGCGCCAGCTACACCGCCCCCGACTATTTCGAGGACGAGGACCAGACCGACCTCGAGCGCTGGTGGGGCATCAGCAACCGCGCCCAGTTGCTGGACATGCTGAGCATGGCCGACAACGGCCACGCCACCGAGATGAGCGAGGCCTACTGGCAGTACCAGCGCTGCCTGCCCAGCCAGTGGCAGGCCCTGCTCGAAACCCTGCCCCCGCGCGAGCGCATCCGCCACGAATACGCCGCCCGCACCTTCCCCGACTGCGGCCCGGGCGGCACCCGGGCCTGGGACCTGGGGCGCATGGGTTTCCTGCTGCGCGCCGGGGTCAAGAAGGGCCTGATCGATCGCGACGAGAGCCTCTACCTGCATTACCGCCTGGCCCTGCGCGCCCGCCATTACTACAACCGCTGGGACGGCTACCTGGCCGGCTACCTGTTCGGCAAGGCGCTGTGGAATGCCAGCGACAGCAGCGACGAAACCCTGGCCGCCAACCTCGAGCGCCAGGGCTGCGAGCACTGGAACCGCTGCATCGTGCTCAACCTGCGCCTCGGCGCCCATGACCTGCTGGCCGGACTGCCCTGGGACATGCCCCTGCCCGAGCCCGCACGCCCCACCACGCTGGAAGAGGACTGCTGGTCATGAGTTGCTGGATTCGCCTGGGGATCGAACCGACCCAGGACCTGGACACCATCCGCCTGGCCTATCGCGGCCGCCTGCCCTCGCACCACCCGGAAACCGACCCCGAAGGTTTCCAGGTACTGCGGGCAGCCTACGAGGAAGCCCTGCGCCTGGCCCGCGAGCAGGCGCCCTGCGAGGCTGAGCCAACACGCGAAGAAAATGCCCCCCATCCAGCACTCAAGCAGTTCCACACCCTGCTCGAAGAGCCGTCCCTGCGCTTCGACCCGCAAGCCTGGCAGCGCTTCATCGCCGAACTGGACGAGTTGCCGCTGGACGAACTGGACGACCTCGGCTGGCAACTGCTGCACACCCTGCGCGACTGCGGACCGTTGTCCCACCACTGCGCGAGCCTGCTGGCCCGGCGCCTGGGCTGGGCCGAACAGCTGCTGCGCCTGGACGACCGCCACGAAGTGGAGGCTTTCCTCGACCGCCTGGAAGAGCCCGACCCCTTCGACACCGCCTGCATGCGCGACTGGCCGGCCAGCGCACAGATGGAAAGCCTGTGGTATTTCCGCAGCCTCGAGTACTGCTACCAGCAGCGCCCACTGTTCGAATACGAGCAGTTTGCCGGCGTGCATACCTGCCTGGCCATGCCGGATGACCCCGCCCTGGTACAACGCCTGCTGGTGCAGTTCAGCCAGGCCGGCATCCCCAGCCGGACCTTCCACGACCTGCTCCAGGCGCGCCAACAACAGGCCCCGGACGATGCCGACCTGCTCTACCTGCTGGCTCGCCAGGCCGATGCCCTGGGCGCCGAGCAACAGGCCCTGGACTGCTGGCTGCGGCTGTATCGCGAACACCAGCACCCACAGGCCGAACGCTGGCTGATCGACCTCTGCGCCCGTCATCAGCCCCAGCGCCTGCCGTTGCTGATCCAGGCCTTCGACCGCCTGCACACCCCGGCCGGCTGGCCCGCCGAGCTGGACGACCCCGCGCAGAACTGGGGCAGCCCCGGGCAATCCCCGCAGACCCTGGCGCGCTGGTCCGAAGCCTCGCGCCTGGAACTGCAAGGCATCGCCGCGACCTTCGTCGACTGGCGGCTGGACGGCGACGACGAACTGCCGCTGCTCGCCTGGCTGTTGCAGGACCCGCAGGACCACGACCTGCACCGTCTCTATTGGCAGGCCTGGGCGCTGCAACGCGGGGAAGCCGGCCTGCTGCGCCAGGTGCTCGCCCAACCGCTCGCCGAAGATGCCCTCGACGCGCTGATCCTCGAAGGCTTCCAGCGCCAGGCCAGCCAACAGTTGCACTGGCTTGAACAGGCCCCGGTGGTCAAGGTGCTGGTGGACTTCTGCGCCAGCGACGACCCGGTGGCGGTCCTGCCCGAGGCCTTGACCGAGGACGCCATTCGCCCGGTCTGCCGCGAATGGCTGCGGCGCATGCGGGTCTACCCGGCCCACGCCCTGCACGCCCTGAATGCGCAATTCGACATGCGCCGCCTGTTCACCACGCCGTTCGCCCTGCAACTGCAGGACACGCTCGCCGAGACCGGCGTACTGCTGCCGGCCATGCCCGAGGGTGACGCGCTGTGGAACTGGCACCGCCAGCACTTGTTCATGCTTGCCCTGCTGGAGCAGCCCTCGCGCTGGCTGGCACTGATCGATCCCGTGCTGCCAGGGCAATTGCACTACCCGGTAGAACACCCGTTCGCCGCGGCACACGCCCTGCTCTGCCAACAATTGGCCAGCCCTGACGGCTGCATTGGGTTGCTCGGCAGCCTGGACATCCACGACCCTGCGCAGGCGATGATCTCGGCTCGCCTGCTGACCCTGCAGCAGGCGCTCAACAGCACCCGCCTGCCAAGCGCCCAGCAACTGCTGGCCTGCCTGGAAAACGCCGACGGCACCCTGCGCAGCGACTATCCGTTGGGCTACCTGCTGTTCTGCGCGGTGCTGTACCACGACCGATCACTGGACGAGCAACAACGCACACGGTTGCGCCAACGCATTGAAGCCGCACAGCTTGAGGAGGCCTGGTTCGACGCATGGCGCCAGGCATTGCTGGACGGCCGACCCCGGCGGCCACCGATCGGCGTGCTTGGCACTCAAGGCATCGACAGCCGTGCGTTCACCGACGTGCAGGATGCGCTGCGCAGCCTGCTCGGCGAGTGCACGCCACCCAGGACGCGGTTGCTGCGCGCCCTGCAGAAGGTCAAGGATGATCCCGAGCAGGATCCCGGCCTGCGCTGCGCGATCATGGCCGTACTGTCCTGGAGCGAACGCATGCTGCTCAATGAGATCAAGGAGCCACCGGCGCCGATATGGGCCTTCTGGAAGCTCAAGAGTCGCCTGAACCGCACCGGCCTGGCGGCGCATGTCGCGCTCATCGCCTTGTTCGCCAGCCTGATGCTCCATGTACCGGGCGTGATGGTGGCGATCAGCGTATTGGCAATCAGCGGCTTCCTGCGTCGCCTGCGCGATCTCGGCCACGGTGTGCCGACCCTGATGGTGGTGATGCTGCTGACCCGGGTGCTGCCCTTCTCGTCACTGGTGCTGCTGGGCCTGCCTGGGGACAAGCTGCCGAACCGCTACGGCCCGGTACCCGGCAAGGGCCCGGCACTGGAAGGTGGCCTGCAGGCCACCTTGCGCCGGCTCAACGGTCAGTAGCGCAGTTCGTCCAACGCCTGGCTCAACGCCTGGCGCTCACGGCTGATCTCGCCGGCCTGCTGACCGGCGAGCACGGCGTTGAAGGTGTCCAGCCAGTTGCCGATCAGCTCGCGCTCGTCGCCCAGGCTCTGCATCCAGGCCCGTTCCAGACGGGCCAGCAAGGTCCGGTTGGGCAACGTGTCACGCGGGTGGATCTTCAGCCGCGCCAGGCGCTCCTCGCTGGCCTGGCGCGCCTCGGCATCCAGCCCGGTGGGGCTGCGGTCAATGCTGTGGCTGTGCTTCTGGCCGCTTTCGAGGAAGGTCACGTCCACTTCCAGCAGACCGTTGATGTCGTAGCTGAAACGCACGTCCAGTGACTGGATCTCGCCGGTCGACTGCAAGGGGATCTCGAAACTGTCCACCAGGATGTTGTCACGCACCCACGGCCGCTCGCCCTGGTATACGGCGATGCGCACGAACTTCTGCTCCGGGTGACTGCTGTAGAAGCGCTGCACCTTCGAGGTGGGGATCACCGTGTTGCGCTCGATGATCGGCGAGAACGCCCCGGTGACGTCCTCGCCCCGGGACGAGGCCACGCCAAGGGTGTAGGGGCAGACATCGGTCAGGATCAATTCGTCGATGGCCGCGTCGCGGGCCTTGCAGGCGGCCTGGCTGGCGGCGCCGAGGGCGACGATGGTGTCCGGGTCCAGGTGCCGGTACGGCAAACGGCCGAACAGCTTGGCCACCAGTTGCTGCACCTGCGGCATGCGCGTGGCGCCGCCGACCAGCACCAGGCTGTCCAGCTCGCGCGGGCTCAACCGGGCATCGCGCAGGGCCTGTTCGATGGGCGCTCGCACCCGGGTCAGCAAGGGCGCCCAGATCGCCTGCAGCTTGAGGTCGTCCAGCCGCCACTCGCGAGACTGCACGCCATCGTGCCAGTCCAGCACGCGGCTGCCCTCGCCCGCCTCGCGCTTGAGCTGCTCGATGGCGTCATGCAGGCTGGCCAGGGCCTGGGGTGCAAGCTCTTCGGCCTTGAGGTTCCAGTCGCGCAGGCAGGCCTGCAACAACGCGTCGGTAAAATCCTCGCCGCCCAGGTAATTGTCGCCGGTGGAAGCATGCACCTCGATCAGCGGCAAGGCGTACTCCAGCACGGTGACATCGAAGGTGCCGCCGCCCAGGTCGAACACCAGGGTGCGCTCGAACTTCTGCTCGTGCAGGCCATAGGCCATGGCCGCGGCGGTCGGCTCGTTGATCAGCCGCTGGACCTTCAGCCCGGCCAATTCAGCCGCGAACACCGTGCGCTTGCGCTGCTCGTCGCTGAAATAGGCCGGCACCGATATCACGGCTTCATCGACCGCGCAGCCCAGGTACGCCTCGGCATCCTGCTTCAATGCGCCCAGCACCAGTGCCGACAATTCTTCAGGCGTGAATCGATGCTCCCCCAGCGCATAGCGCTTGTCGCTACCCATGAAGCGCTTGAACGCCGCCGCGGTGCGCTCGGGGTGCGTGGTCAATCGCGCCCGGGCGGCCTGGCCGACCAGGATCGAGCCGTCGTCATCGACACTGACCACCGAGGGGGTGAGCACTTCACCCACGGCATTGGGGATCAGCCGGGCTTCACCGTCCTGCCAGACGGCAATCAGGCTGTTGGTGGTGCCGAGGTCGATACCGAGCAGTGGCGTGGAATAGGTGGGGGCGTTGGAGAGGCTGGCATCCTGCATGATCGGTCTCTGGCTTGCGATAGGAACCGACGCGGGGCCTGCTGGCCACATGCGGCGGACAGGGGCATTCTGGCGCAATGCCAGAAACAAAAAAAGCGACCCTAAGGTCGCTTTCTCTGTTGCTTCCGGGTGTTCAGTGGGCCCTGGAAGCTAAATATGGCGCGGCGGACGGGACTCGAACCCGCGACCCCCGGCGTGACAGGCCGGTATTCTAACCGACTGAACTACCGCCGCGCTATACATCGAGTGGTGGGTGATGACGGGATCGAACCGCCGACCCTCTGCTTGTAAGGCAGATGCTCTCCCGGCTGAGCTAATCACCCTTCGTCTCGGTGTGGCGCGCATTCTACGGAGGACCTCCTACCCTGGCAAGCACTTTTTTCAAAATTTTTGAAAAAAATTTCCAGGCCTTTCAAAGACCTAGCTGCGCGGCGATTTTCTTCCTCCATATAGGACTGCTGGCCCTATGACAGGGTTGGCCTGGAACCGCCCCTCGGAGAATAATGCCCGCCTTATGTATTAAGGAGAGATTCCCCCTCATGTGGTTCAAGAACCTGCTGTCCTATCGCCTGACCCAGGAAGTACCGTTCGAGGCCGAGGCCCTGGAGGCCGCCCTGGCCAGCAAGCCGGCCCGCCCCTGCGCCAGCCAGGAACTGACCACCTACGGTTTCGTCGCGCCGTTCGGCAAGGGCGAGGACGCCCCCCTGGTCCACGTCAGTGGCGAGTTCATGCTGATCGCCGCCCGTAAGGAAGAACGCATCCTGCCCAGCAGCGTGGTCAACGACGCGGTCAAGGAGAAGGTCGAGGAGATCGAGACCGAGCAGATGCGCAAGGTCTATAAGAAGGAACGCGACCAGATCAAGGACGAGATCATCCAGGCCTTCCTGCCGCGCGCCTTCATCCGTCGTTCGATGATCTTCGCCGCCATCGCCCCACGCCTGGGCATGATCCTGGTCAACTCGGCCAGCGCCAAGCGTGCCGAAGACCTGCTGTCGACCCTGCGTGAAGTGATCGGCTCGCTGCCGGTGCGCCCGGCCACCGTGAAGATCGCGCCGAGCGCGACCATGACCGACTGGGTCAAGTCGCAACAGGCCGCCGAGGGTTTCTTCGTCCTCGACGAGTGCGAACTGCGCGACACCGCAGAGGACGGCGGCATCGTGCGCTGCAAACGCCAGGACCTGACCAGCGAGGAAATCCAGCTGCACCTGAGCACCGGCAAGCTGGTCACCCAGCTGGCCCTGGCCTGGCAGGACAAGCTGTCGTTCGTGCTCGACGACAAGATGGTGATCAAGCGCCTGAAGTTCGAGGAGCTGCTGCAGGAGCAAGCCGAACAGGATGGCGGCGACGAGGCCCAGCAACAGTTCGACGCCAGCTTCCAGCTGATGATGATGACCTTCACCGAGTTCCTGCCGGTGCTGTTCGAAGCCCTGGGCGGCGAAGAGATCCCCCAGGGGGTCTGAGGGTCAGTCCGGCGCGGCCCAGCGGCGCCGGCTGAACTTCAGGCGCACCCGCAAGCGCCGGTGCGCCTCACGATCCAGTGCGTCCCTGGGGATGCACTGGCTCTGGCTGAACCTGCGCTCCTTGGGCACGAACCGCAAAACCACCAGGGTCGGCAGGGCGACGCTATCCCAGCACAGACGCGCCGGCTGCCAGCCCCGGGCGCGGCTATATATACGCCAACCACGCAGGTCACGGCGCAGGCCGGTGATGGCCTCGGGATGTATCAGCAGGATTCGCCGGGGAACGGCCCAGCAGGCATGGGCAAGACAGGCGACGGCCAGCAGGCCGCACAGCCATCCGGGCAGCGCTATCAGCGCGAGGGTAAGCAGTGCCAGCGCCAGGCTGGCGAGGTAGGCCGTCAGCAGCAGGCGCGAGCCTTGCCAACGGCACTCGAAGCATTCACTTGGGCTGGACACGGTCCAGGATGATGCGGACCATGCGCTGCAGCTCCGGGTCTTCGGACTCGCTACGCTCCATGAACCAGCCGAACATGTCCTGATCCTCGCAGGTCAGCAGGCGACGATACAGCTCGCGGTCCGCTTCGCTCAGGCTCGGGTAGACATCCTGGGTGAAAGGTACCAGCAGCACGTCCAGTTCCAGCATGCCGCGGCGGCTGTGCCAGAAAAGCCGGTTGAGTTCAGTTTGTTCGACCATGGGGCCCTCCTCGAGTGGTCGCGCAGTATACCGCGCAGCGAACGAAGCGGCACAAGGCGTTGGTCTAGTCACCTACCTATTTTGTTACCGGCGTTCTATGATGGCCGCCAGTCTTTAGCTACCGCGATGACCCATGGCCGATTCCGCTTTCTTCTGTACCCTCTCCCATGAGGGCATCCTCGCCGTCCGCGGCTCCGACGCCGGCAAGTTCCTGCAAGGTCAACTGACCTGCAACATCGGTTACCTCAGTGACCAGCATGCGAGCCTTGGCGCCCGCTGCATGGTCAAGGGCCGCATGCAGTCGAGCTTCCGTATCCTGCCCGAGGGCAATGGCTACCTGCTGGCCATGGCCAGCGAGCTGCTCGAGGCGCAACTGGCCGACCTGAAGAAGTACGCGGTGTTCTCCAAGGCCACGCTGAGCGACGACAGCGCCGCCTGGACGCGCTTCGGCCTGCAGCAGGGCGACGCCACCCTGCAGGCGCTCGGCCTGTCCGTGGCGGACGAGGCCGGCGCGACCGCCCGTCATGATGGCCTGATCGCCGTCCGCGCTTCGGCCGGCCGGGTCGAACTGTGGGTACCCGCCGATCAGGCTGGCGCCATTCGCGAAAAACTCGCCGCCACACTGCCCGAGGGCACGCTCAACGACTGGCTGCTGGGCCAGGTCCGCGCCGGCATCGGCCAGGTCATGGGCCCGACCCGCGAGCTGTTCATCCCGCAGATGATCAACCTGCAGGCCGTCGATGGCGTGAGCTTCAAGAAAGGCTGCTACACCGGCCAGGAAATCGTCGCCCGCATGCAGTACCTCGGCAAGCTCAAGCGCCGCCAATATCGCCTGGCGCTGGCCGAGACAGCGGTACCCCAGCCGGGTGCCGAGATCTTCTCGCCGACCCACGGCTCGTCGGTCGGCGAAGTGGTGATCGGGGCCAGCACCGGCAGCGCCGTCGAACTGCTGGCCGTGCTCAGCGCCGAGGCGGTGGCGGACGACAACCTGCACCTGGGCAGCCTGGAAGGCCCGCGCCTGACGCTGCTCGACCTGCCTTACGAACTGGACCGCGACCGGGAAATCCAGCGCTGACCAGCCCGCCCCGGCGGCATGCCGGGGCTGCACCACCTTTGCCGTAGAGAAGTCCATGAACAAGCTGGCCGAGAAGGTCCAAGCGCAACTGCTCGCCGCCATCGACCGGGACGACCTGGTCCTGCCGACGCTGCCGGAAGTCGCCCTGAGCATCCGCGAAGCCGCCGAAGACAGCGAGATCAGCGTTTCCGCCCTGAGCAAGGTGATCGGCCGCGACGCCGCGCTGTCGGCCCGCCTGATCAAGGTGGTCAACAGCCCGCTGATGCGCGCCGCCGTCGAAGTCACCGACCTGCACACCGCCATCACCCGCCTGGGCATCAACTACAGCTGCAACCTGGCCATCGGCCTGGTGATCGAGCAGATCTTCCATGCCCGCGCACCGGCGGTGGAACACAAGCTGCGGGATATCTGGGCCAACAGTCTGGAAGTCGCGGGCATCAGCTATGAACTGTGCCGACGCTACACCCAGCTCAAGCCCGACCAGGCCACCCTCGGCGGCCTGGTGCACCAGATCGGCGCCTTGCCGGTACTGATCTATGCCGAGGAGCACAATGAGCTGCTGTCCGATCCGATCTGCCTGCATTTCGTGATCGAGCAGATCCAGCCGGTGCTGGGCGACAAGATCCTCAGCGCCTGGGAATTCCCCGAGCAGTTGGTCAACGTGCCCAGCCAGGTGCAGGACCTGGACCGGCGCACCGACCAGATCGACTACATCGACATCGTGCAGATCGCCCGCTGCATCAGCCAGCGCGAGCGCAGCCGGCCCTTGGCCGCCCTGCCCGCCTACCGCCACCTGGGGCTGCCCTATGGCACCGAGCTGGATATCGCCGAGCTGCTGGATGCGCGGAGCATGCTGCGCTGATCAAGCCCCGTCTGCGCCGCCCCCTTCGCGGGTTTACCCGCGAATAGGGCTGTAGGGACAACCCGTCAATCCGCGATAAAACTTACCCGCACCTTCAGCCCGCCCCGCTCGCCGTCGTGCAGGCTGATCTGCGCCAGGTGCGCCCGGCAGATCTCGCCGACGATGGCCAGCCCCAGCCCACTGCCCTGGGCGCTGCGTCGGTAGAAACGCTCGAACACCCGCTCACGCTCGTCCTCGGGAATCCCCGGCCCGTCGTCCTCGACTTCGAGCACGGCCGGCGCCAGTACCCGCAGGACCACATCGCCACCGGGCGGGGTGTGCGCCAGGGCGTTGTCCACCAGGTTGCTGAGCAGCTCGTTGAGCAGGGTCGGCTCGCCCTTGAGCCACACCGGCGCCTCGGCCTCCAGCGCCAGGGCGACACCGCGGGCATGGGCCAGGGGCGCCATGGCCATGCCCAGTTCACGGGCCAGCTGGCTCAGGTCCAGGCGCTGGGCACCGCCCTCGGCGATGGCGCGGGCGCCGTTCTCCACCCGCGCCAACGACAGCAGCTGATTGGCCAGGTGGGTCAGCCGGTCGGTGCCCTGGGCCGCTGCCTCCAAGGTCTTGCGCCATTCATCCGGCTCCCGTGAGCGCAGCCCCAGTTCGACACGTGCCTTGAGCGCCGCCAGCGGCGTGCGCAGCTCGTGGGCGGCGTCGGCGATGAACTGCGCCTGGCGCTCAAACTGCCCCCGCAAGCGCTCGGTGAAGTGATTGAGGCCGCGCACCAGCGGCCCCAGCTCGCGCTGCACCTGGACCACCGGCAGGGCGCGCAGGTCGTCCGGCTGGCGCTCCTCCACCGCCGTGCGCAAGCGCTCCAGCGGGCGCAGCGCGGCACTCACCGCGAACCACACCATCACCAGTGCGCCAAAGGCCAGCATGCCCAGGCGCAGCAGGGTGTCGGCCATCAGCCCGCGGGCCATGCGCACCCGTGCCTCCTCGGTCTCGGCCACGCGGATCTCGGCCATGCCGTTCATGTTCGGTTCACTCACTGCCTTGAGCAGGCTGACCACACGCACGTCCTGGCCCAGGTAGGTGGCGTTGTAGAAGCGCGCCAGCGCCGGATAATCGTCGGTGCGCGGCGTGCCCGGTGGCGGGGGCGGCAGGTTCTCGTAGCCGGAAATCAGCTTCTGGTGGATGTCCAGCACCTGGTAGTAGATGCGCCCGGCGCTGTCGTAGGCAAAGGTGTCCAGGGCCACGTAGGGCACATCGGCGCTGAGGGTGCCGTCGCGCTGTGACAGGCCGGCGGCGATGGTCCGCGCCGACGCCAGCAGGGTCCGGTCATAGGCGGTGTCGGCGGCTTCGCGACCGTTCCAGTAGGCGCTCAGGCCGCTGGCCAGCATCAGCACCACCAGCAGCAGCGCCAGGTTGCCCAGCAAGCGCCCGCGCAGGCTGCCGTTGTCACGCATCACGGTGCTCGAGCAGGTAGCCCAGGCCACGGAAGGTGACGATGGCCACCGGGTGGCCGTCGAGCTTCTTGCGCAGGCGGTGGATGTAGATCTCGATGGCGTCGGGGCTGGCTTCCTCGTCGAGGCCGAACACCTGGGCCGCCAGTTGCTCCTTGCTCATCACCCGGCCGGGACGGGCGATCAGTGCCTCGAGCACGCTCTGCTCGCGCTGGGTCAGGGTCAGCGGTTCGCTGCCCAGGCTGAAGCGCCGGGTATCCAGGTCGTAGACCAGCGGGCCGCAGCGCTGCTGGCGCTCGCCACCGAGCACGCTGCGGCGCAGCAGGGCCTTGACCCGCGCCTCCAGCTCGGTCAGCTCGAAGGGCTTGGCCAGGTAGTCGTCGGCGCCCAGGTTCAGGCCATGCACGCGGTCCTTCACATCACTGCGGGCGGTGAGCATCAGCACCGGCAGGGTCTTGCCGCGCCCGCGCAGGCGCGCCAGCACCTCGAAGCCGTCCAGCCGCGGCAGGCCGACATCCAGCACCGCCACGGCGTAGTCCTCGCTGGCCAGGGCCAGGTCGGCGGCCACGCCGTCATGCAGCACGTCCACGGTCAGGCCCTGGCTCTTGAGGGCCTGGGCCACGCTTTCGGCCAGTTGCAGATGGTCTTCGACCAGCAGCACACGCATCGGATTCTCCCTGTTCGGCTGGGCTTTTTGCGCGGAGTGTAACGCCGTGGCGGGAGCTGTGAAGCCCTCGCCGGAAACCTTTCACGCTGAAAGGTTAGCGAAAGGTTGGTTGCCTAGCATCGCACCACGGTCGCCCCGCGCGCCGCAAAAAGCACCAGCAAGGTGCAACACATAAGAACAATAATTGGAGTCACCGACGATGCTGTCCATGCAGCCGCAGGCGTTCGCGCCTACCCGTTCGTTCGCCGCCAGACCTTCCGCCCTCGCCAGCGCCTTCGCCCTTGCCGGTGTCGCGCCCATGAGCCAGGCCGCCTTCTTCGAAGACAGCACGGCCACCTTCGAAACCCGCAACATGTACTTCAACCGCGACTTCCGCGACGGCACCAGCGCGCAGCAATCCAAGCGCGACGAATGGGCCCAGGGGTTCATGCTCAATTTCGAGTCCGGCTACACCGAGGGCACCGTGGGCTTCGGCCTGGACGCGCTGGGCATGGTCGGGGTCAAGCTCGACTCCAGCAAGGACCGCACGGGCACCGGCCTGCTGCCCACCCACGACAACGGCAAGGCAGCCGACGAGTACTCCAAGCTGGGCCTCACCGGCAAGGTCAAGGTCTCGCAGACCGAGCTGAAGATCGGCACGCTGATCCCCGAATTGCCCACCTTGCAGCCCAACGACGGGCGCATCCTGCCGCAGACCTTCGAAGGCGGCCTGGTCACCTCGAAGGAGATCAAGGGCCTGACCTTCACCGGCGGGCGCCTGGAAAAGGCCAAGGACCGCGACGACAGCAACTGGGAAGACCTGGCCCTGAACAACAAGAACGGCCGCTTCGGCGGCACCTTCAGCGCCGACAACTTCGACATGGGCGGCCTGGATTACCAGTTCACCGACCGCATCACCGGCAGCTACCACTTCGCCCAGCTCGACGACATCTACCGCCAGCACTTCATCGGCCTGCTCGCCACCCAGCCCTGGGGCCCGGGCACCTTCGGCGCCGACCTGCGCCTGGCGATCAGCGACGACGCCGGCGCGGCCAAGGCCGGCAAGATCGACAACACCACCGTCAACGGCATGCTCAGCTACACCCTGGGCGGGCACAAGGTCAGCGGCGCCTGGCAGCAGTTGTCCGGCGACAGCGCCTTCCCCTACGTCGATGGCGCCGACCCGTACCTGGTCAACTTCGTCCAGATCAACGACTTCGCAGGCGCCGACGAACGCTCCTGGCAGGCACGCTACGACTACAACTTCGCCGCCCTCGGCATCCCCGGCCTGACCTTCATGACCCGCTACATCAGCGGCGACAACGTCAGCCGCGCCGCCGGTGGCGAGGGCAAGGAGTGGGAACGCAACACCGAACTGAAGTACGTGGTACAAAGCGGCCCGTTGAAGAACGTCGCCGTGCGCCTGCGCAACGCCACCTTCCGCTCCAACTTCACCCGCGACGCGGACGAGGTGCGGCTGCTGGTGAGCTACAGCGTGGCTCTGTGGTAACCCATAACAACAACGCTCACGGAGATAGACGATGACCTTTTCACTGCGCCGCCTCGTCCTGGCCACCGGTTGCCTGCTGCTGGCCGGCAACGCCCTGGCCGCCGAACCGAAACGCCCCGAATGCATCGCCCCGGCCTCGCCCGGCGGCGGTTTCGACCTGACCTGCAAGCTGGTGCAGAGCGCCCTGGTCAACGAGAAGATCCTCAGCAAGCCCATGCGCGTGACCTACATGCCCGGCGGCGTCGGCGCGGTGGCCTACAACGCCGTGGTCGCCCAGCGCCCGGCCGACGCCGGCACGCTGGTGGCCTGGTCCAGCGGCTCGCTGCTGAACCTGGCCCAGGGCAAGTTCGGCCGCTTCGACGAGAACGCGGTGAAGTGGCTGGCGGCGGTCGGCACCAGTTATGGCGCCATCGCGGTGAAGAGCGACTCGCCCTACAAGACCCTCGACGACCTGGTCGCGGCGTTGAAGAAAGACCCGAGCAAGGTGGTGATCGGCTCCGGCGGCACCGTCGGCAGCCAGGACTGGATGCAGACCGCGCTGATCGCCAAGGCCGCCGGGATCAACCCGCGCGACCTGCGCTACGTGGCACTCGAGGGCGGCGGCGAGATCGCCACCGCGCTGCTGGGCGGGCACATCCAGGTCGGCTCCACCGATATTTCCGACTCCATGCCGCACATCCAGAGCGGCAACATGCGCATCCTCGCGGTGTTCTCCGACAAGCGCCTGGACGAGCCGGAGATGAAGGACATCCCCACCGCCAAGGAACAGGGCTACGACATCGTCTGGCCGGTGGTGCGCGGCTTCTACCTGGGGCCAAAGGTCAGCGACGAGGACTATGCCTGGTGGAAGGCTTCGTTCGACAAGCTGCTGGCCTCGGAAGACTTCGCCAAGCTGCGTGACCAGCGCGAGCTGTTCCCGTTCGCCATGACCGGCGAGGAGCTGGACGGCTATGTGAAGAAGCAGGTGGCGGACTACAAGGCGCTGGCCCGTGAGTTCGGGCTGATCCAGTAAGCCACTCACACAGCTCCCTCTGGAGGAGCGGCCTTGTGCCGCGAAAGGGCTGCGAAGCGGCCCCAGGTTCTGAGCGTCAACGCATGAATCGCTGGGGCTGCTGCGCAGCCCTTTCGCGGCACAAGGCCGCTCCTACAAGGGGCCGCGCCGTGTCGAACATTACCGAGGATTCTCCCATGATCCTGCAACGCCTCTTCGCCCTGGCCCTGCTGGCGCTGTGCGCCGTGCTGGCCGTGATGGCCTGGCCCTACCAGGCCGCCTTCTCCTATGAACCGGTGGGCCCGCGCGCCTACCCGCTGCTGATGCTCGGCCTGATGAGCCTGGGCCTGCTGTACCTGGCGATCCGCCCCACGCCCATCGTGCGCAAGGACGACGAACCGGAACTGGACCGTGAAAGCCTGATCAAGATCGTCGCCTGCGTCGGCCTGCTGCTCGTCTTCGCCAGCACCTTCGAAGCCCTGGGCTTCATCCTCAGCGCCATCCTGGTCGGCGTGCCCATGGCCCGCCTGTACGGTGGCCGCTGGCTGCACAGCGCCCTGGTGGTGGTGGGCATGAGCCTGTTCCTCTACTGGCTGTTCGACCGCGTGATGGACGTGCCCCTGCCCCTCGGCCTGCTCGACGTACTGGAGAACTGACACATGGATACCTTGAGCTACCTGGGCCAGGGCTTCGGCGTCGCCCTGAGCCCATACAACCTGGTCACCGCCCTGACCGGCACCCTGATCGGCACCGTGGTCGGCCTGCTGCCGGGCCTGGGCCCGATCAACGGCGTGGCCCTGCTGATCCCCATCGCCTTCGCCCTCGGCCTGCCGCCTGAGTCGGCGCTGATCCTGCTGGCCGCGGTATACCTGGGCTGCGAATACGGCGGGCGGATCAGCTCGATCCTGCTGAACATCCCCGGCGAGGCCTCCACCGTGATGACCACCCTCGACGGCTACCCCATGGCTCGCCAGGGCCTGGCCGGCGTGGCCCTGTCGCTGTCGGCCTGGAGTTCGTTCATCGGCGCCTTCATCGCCACCTGCGGCATGGTGCTGTTCGCCCCGTTGCTGGCGAAATGGGCGATTGCCTTCGGGCCGGCGGAGTACTTCGTGCTGATGGTGTTCGCCATCGTCGCCCTCGGCGGCATGGCCGGCGACAAGCCACTGAAGACCTTCATCGCGGCGCTGATCGGCCTGTTCCTCTCGGCGGTGGGCATCGACGCCAACAGCGGCGTATACCGCTTCACCGGTGACAGCGTGCACCTGGCAGACGGCATCCAGTTCGTGGTGCTGGTGCTGGGCCTGTTCTCCATCAGCGAGATCCTCTTGCTGCTGGAAAAGACCCACCACGGTCACGTGGCGGTCAAGGCCACCGGACGCATGCTGTTCAACTTCAAGGAAGCGGCCTCGGTGTTCTTCGTCAACATCCGTTGCGGCCTGCTGGGCTTCTTCATGGGCGTATTGCCGGGTGCCGGCGCGACCCTGGCCAGTGCCGTGGCCTACATGACCGAAAAACGCATCGCCGGCGACAAAGGCAAGTTCGGCAAGGGCGACGCTCGTGGCCTGGCCGCGCCGGAAACCGCCATCGGCGCCTCCTGCTGCGGCGCCCTGGTACCGATGCTGACCCTCGGCGTGCCAGGCTCGGGCACCACCGCGGTGATGATCGGCGCGCTGACCCTGTACAACATCACCCCCGGCCCGCTGCTGTTCGAACAACAGCCGGACATCGTCTGGGGCCTGATCGCCTCGCTGTTCATCGCCAACCTGATGCTGATCATCCTCAACGTGCCGATGATCCGTGTCTTCACCCGCATCCTCGCCGTGCCGAACTGGGCGCTGGTGCCGGTGATCGCGATCATCACCGCGATCGGCGTGTACGCGGTGCATGCCACCACCTTCGACCTGTTCCTGATGGTCGGCATCGGCATCATGGGCTACATCCTGCGCAAGCTGGACTTCCCGCTGTCGCCGATCCTGCTGGGATTCATCCTCGGCGGGCTGATGGAACAGAACCTGCGCCGCGCGCTGTCGATCTCCAACGGTGAACTGGGCATCCTCTGGTCGAGCCCGATCAGCATGGGCGTGTGGGTGCTGGTGGTGTGCATGCTGAGCCTGCCGCTGCTGCGCATCTGGCGCAAACGTGCCCTGCAGCGCCGGGCCATGGCCGATGCCTGATCGGTCGTTGCCTCTGTTCTGGGCCACCGGGCTGGTCGGTCTTGCCGGCGGATTTCTCGCCAGCAAGGTCGGCTGGCCCTTGCCGTGGATGGTCGGCTCGTTGCTGGCGATCATCCTGGTGCGCTGCCTGACCCCCTGGCAGCTCAGCGAAATCCCCAATGGTCGCAAATGCGGGCAATGGATCATCGGCATCGGCATCGGCCTGCACTTCACCCCGGCGGTGATCGAGCAGGTGGCCAGCCACTTCGCGCTGATCTTCTTCGGCGCGCTGTTCACCACCCTCTCCAGCGTGATCAGCGTGTGGCTACTGCGGCGCACCGGTGAAGATCGCGCCACGGCGTTCTTCGCCAGCATGCCGGGCGGCTCGGGCGAGATGGTCAATCTTGGCGCGCGCAACGGCGCGGTGCTCAGCCAGGTGGCCGCGGCGCAGAGCCTGCGGGTGCTGGCGGTGGTGCTGTGCGTGCCGGCGCTGTTCAAGTTCTTGCTCGGCGATGGCGTGCCGCTGAACCATGCCGGCAGCGTGAGCTGGGGCTGGCTGGCGTTGATCGCGCCGCTGGGGGTGCTGGTGGCGCTGCTCTGGCAGCGCCTGCGCCAGCCCAATCCCTGGTTGTTCGGGCCGTTGCTGGTGGCAGCCAGCGTGAGCCTGGTGGGCAACCTGCAGATCGGCTTGCCCAATGGCGCCAGCCAGATCGGCCAGTGGCTGATCGGTAGCGGCCTGGCCTGTCACTTCAATCGTGCGTTCTTCCGCCGGGCGCCGTCGTTCCTTGGCCGGACCTTGCTCGCCACGGCACTGTGCATGCTGATCGCGGCAGGCGCGGCCTGGGCGTTGAGCCTGCTGACGCACCTGGACCTGCGCTCGCTGACGCTGGGGATGATGCCCGGGGGCATCGCCGAGATGAGCCTGACGGCGGAGACCTTGCAACTGTCCGTGCCGCTGGTGACGGCGTTGCAGGTGATGAGGCTGTTGTTCGTGCTGTTCCTGGCCGAGCCGTTGTTCAGGCGCTGGGCGAGGTCATGAAATCAAAGGGCCGCGAAGCGGCCCTTTGATTTCATATCACAACGGTGGCAACGCCCAATCGATCGGCGCCATCCCGCGTTGCTCCAGGAAGCTGTTGGTACGGCTGAAATGCCCGCAACCAAAGAACCCACGGTAGGCCGACAGCGGTGACGGATGCACCGATTTGAGCACCAGGTGCTTGCTGGCATCGATCAGCTTCTGCTTGCTCTGCGCATGGGCGCCCCACAGCAGGAACACCACGTTCGGGCACTGCTCGCTGACCACCTGGATGATCCGGTCGGTGAAGAACTCCCAGCCTTTCTTCGCGTGGGACGCGGCATTGGCGCGCTCCACGGTCATGGTGGTGTTGAGCAGCAGCACGCCCTGCTCGGCCCAGCTCTGCAGGTAGCCATGCGCGGGGATCGGCAGGTTGAGGTCGCGCTGCAGCTCCTTGTAGATATTGACCAGCGACGGCGGCGTGGGGATGCCCGGCTGCACCGAGAAGCACAGGCCATGGGCCTGGCCCGGACCGTGGTACGGGTCCTGGCCAAGGATGACCACCTTGACCTGCTCCAGCGGCGTGGAATTCAGGGCGTTGAAGATCAGCGGCCCAGGTGGGTAGATCTCCTTGCCGGCGGCGTACTCCGCACGCAGGAACTCGCGCAGCTGCTGCATGTAGGGCTGGTCGAACTCGGCGCGCAGCGCGGCTTTCCAGCTGGGTTCGAGTTTGATGCGATCGTCGTCGGTCATGGGGGCATCCAAAAGCAAAGTGCCGCGACACTAGGAAAGCCGGGCCGGCTTGTCAATCGATCCGACCGACGACCGGCAGCTTCGCCGCGGCAGGCCATACTGAGGGGATGACCTGCGCGAGGTAGTCCATGTCCATTCAATGCGAGGTACTGACCGGCGCCGACGGCGCCCGTATCGGCATCGCCACCCTGGACGCGCCCAAGGCGCTCAACGCCCTGACGCTGCCCATGATCGAAGTGCTCGACGAACGGCTGCACGCCTGGGCCAGCGACCCCGGGATCGTCTGCGTGCTGCTGCGCGGCAATGGGCCGAAGGCCTTCTGTGCCGGCGGCGATGTCCGCGCCCTGGTCGAGGCCTGCCGCGAACATCCCGGTAGTGTGCCACCGCTGGCCGCTACCTTCTTCGCCAGCGAGTACCGCCTCGACCATCGCCTGCACACCTACCCCAAACCCTTGCTGTGCTGGGGCCACGGCCATGTACTGGGCGGCGGCATGGGCCTGCTGCAAGGCGCCGCAGTACGCATCGTCACCCCCAGCAGCCGCCTGGCGATGCCGGAAATCAGCATCGGCCTGTACCCGGATGTCGGCGCCAGCTGGTTCCTCGCCCGCCTGCCGGGCAAGCTCGGCCTGTTCCTGGGGCTGACCGGGGCCCCGCTCAACGCCCGCGACGCGCTGGACCTGGACTTGGCCGATCGTTTCCTGGGCGAGCACCAGCAGGAGGCGCTGATCGAAGAACTGCTGCAATTGAACTGGCAGGAGCAGACCGCCCTGCAGCTCAACAGCCTGCTCAAGGCCGAGCAGCACCGCGCCTGCGCCGAACTGCCGCAAGGCCAGTGGCTGGCGCGCCGTGCGGTGATCGACGAAGTGCTCGACGTGGCCGATCCGGTGGCGGCCTGGCGGGCCCTGGCCGGTCTGGCCACGCACGCCGATCCCTTGCTGGCGGCGGCGGGCCAGCGCCTGCACGAGGGCTGCCCGCTGACCGCGCACCTGGTGTGGGAGCAGATCCGTCGGGCGCGGCACCTTTCGCTGGCGCAGGTATTCCAGATGGAATACACCCTGAGCCTGAACTGCTGCCGTCACCCGGAGTTCAGCGAAGGGGTGCGCGCCCGCCTGCTGGACAAGGACAACACTCCCCGCTGGCACTGGCCGGATGTGGCGCAGGTGCCAGCGGCGGTGGTGGAGGCGCACTTCAGCAAGGTCTGGGAGGGGCGGCATCCGTTGGCGGAACTGGGATGACGTCAGTGCCCTGTCACCGCGACCAGCCCCGCTCGCCACCCCGGCCCCCATCGGGTCGACGGTCACGGTTGCCCTGCCCGTTGGAATGCCAGCGATCGCCCCGGCGATCGTCATTGCGGTAGTCGTGGCGGTCGCGATCCCGACCGTAGTCGTAGCGCTGGCGGTTGCCATAGTCGTAACGCGGATTCCCGTGCCAGCGCGGTTGCATGCCGGGCGCCGGATAAGGTCGGTACTGCGGCACCGGCGCCGGCCTGTAGTAACGCGGCGCAGGCTGGTAGTAGTAACGGGTCTGCGGCACTACATAGTAGCGGTCCTGACGGTAGTAGCCTGGGTAAACGTAGCGATCGCTGGTGTAGTAGTCGCTGCGGTAGTAGCCGCCGCTTTCGTAGTAAGGCGCGCAGCCGGAAATGAGCAGTCCAAGCAGGACGACGAGCAGGATTCGTGGGTACATGGCGGCCTCCTGGACCGCAGGGGTGCCCGGCACAGCGGCGCTGGCGGGCGTCGACGACAAGCTGTTGGTCGACACTGGATAAGACCGTCGCGACAGGGTTCAGTGCCATTTGCGCAACAAATTGAAACAGGTCCTATACCCCTGAAAAACATGCAGTCATTTTTCAGTCATCTCACTAGAATGTGGCCACCGGCACACCTCACGGGACGATCATGCCCTCGCCTTCCGCCCTGTTCTCGCAACGCTCGCTGATCTTCGCCCTGCTGCTGTTGCTGGCCGGCGGCTTCCTGGCCACCTCGTTGCTCGGCTACTACGCCTCGCGCGGGGCGATCCGCGACGGCATCATCAATACCGAGCTGCCGCTGACCTCCGACAGCGTCTACTCGGAAATCCAGAAGGACCTGATCCGCCCGGTGCTGATCGCCTCGATGATGGCCCAGGACACCTTCCTGCGCGACTGGGTGCTGGCCGGCGAGCAGGACACCGGGCGCATCACCCGCTACCTGGGCGCGGTGATGGGCAGCCAGGCCACCTGTACCAGCTTCTTCGTCTCCGACCGCAGCCTCACCTACTACCAGGCCAAGGGCGTGCTCAAGCAGGTGCGGGCCGACGCCTGGCGCGACGCCTGGTACTTTCGCTTGCGCCAGTCGAGCAAGCCCTACGAGATCAACGTCGACCTGGACATGGCCAACCAGGACAAGCTCACCGTGTTCATCAACCACCGCGTGCTCGACTACCAGCAGCGTTTCATCGGCGCCGCCGGCGTGGGCTTGAGCGTGGAATCGGTGGTCCGCCTGATCGACGACTACCAACGGCGCTACCAGCGCTCGGTGCTGTTCACCGACGCCCGGGGCAAGGTCCTGCTGACCGGCTCCGACGGCGGCCCTCATGGCCTGCGCGCCGGACAGCAACTGGCCGACAGCAGCCAGTGGCAGGACCTGCTGGCACGCATGCCGACACCGGCCAGCGGCAGCCACGAGTACACCGACAACGACGGCCACAGCCATTTCCTCAATGTGCGTCTGCTGCCGGAACTGGACTGGTACCTGCTGGTGGACAAGCGCGAAACCGGCGCCCTGGACCGCATCCGCCAGTCGCTGTACCTGAACCTGGTGATCTGCGCCATGATCACCCTGGTGGTCCTGTCGCTGCTCAATGCCATGATCAAGCGGCACCAGGACAACGCCGAGGCACTGGCCACCCTCGACAGCCTCACCGGCCTGCCCAATCGACGCAGTTTCGACCTGCTGGCCGGCCAGGCGCTCATCGAAGCCCAGCGCGACAGCGCGCCGCTGGTCGCCCTGCTGATCGACCTCGACCACTTCAAGACCCTCAACGACACCCATGGCCACCTGGCCGGCGACGAAGTGCTGCGCCAGTTCGCCAATGTGCTGCAGAGCAGCCTGCGCCAGTCCGATATACTCTGCCGCTGGGGTGGCGAGGAGTTCGTCGTGCTGCTGCGCGAAGCCGAAGGCCGCCAGGCCATCGAGGTGGCGGAAAAGATCCGCCGGCGCACCGAGCAACTGACCTTCAGCCATGCCGACCAGCCACTGCGCCTGACCGTGAGCATCGGTCTATCCGCCCTGCAGCGCGACGACAGCCTGCACAGCCTGCTGACCCGCGCCGACCACGCGCTCTATCGTGCCAAACAAGGCGGACGCAACCGCGTCTGCAGCGAAATGCCCGGACCCGACCATGCCTGATCCTCAATGCTGCCCCGCCTGCGGCGCCCTCAACCAGTGCGGCCTGGCCGACCCGCGCAACGCCGCGCAAGGCTGCTGGTGCTTCGAAGTGGCCATCGACCCGGCGCTGATCGAGGCCCTGCCTGCCGAGCTGCGCGACAAGGCCTGCCTGTGCCCGCGCTGCGCGCAGGTCGATGAGCAGCTCAAGGCAGCACCAGCGCGTACGATCCGCTAGACTGCGCGCCGATTTCCCGCAAGCGACCCGTCCCATGCGCCTCGACCGATTCCTCGGCAACCTGCCCTGCTACAACCGCCAGCAAGTGCGCCTGCTGCTGGCGCAGCGGCGCGTGCGCGTGGATGGCCTGCCGACCGGCGACCCGCTGCTGGAGGTGCGCGAGTTCAACCGCGTCGAGGTCGACGAGCAGCTGCACCAGGCCGGGCGTCCGGCGCGCTACCTGATGCTGCACAAGCCCGCCGGGTGCGTCAGCGCCACCCAGGACCCGCAGCACCGCACCGTGCTCGACCTGCTGCCGGCGGAGCTGCGCGATGACCTGCACATCGCCGGGCGCCTGGACTACAACACCACCGGGCTGATGATCCTGACCAACGATGGCCAGTGGTCGCGGCGTCTGACCCAGCCACGGACCAAGCAGCCCAAGACCTATCTGGTGCACACCGAGGACGAAATCGGTGCACATTACATCGATCGGTTCCGCGAAGGGTTCTACTTCGCCTTCGAAGATCTCACCACCCTGCCCGCGCAGCTGGACATCCTCGGCCCGCGCAGCGCGCGCCTGGCCATCGTCGAGGGCCGCTATCACCAAGTGAAACGGATGTTCGGACACTTCCAGAACAAGGTGGTGGGACTGCACCGGGAAAGCATGGGGTCGATCACACTGGACCCGATATTGCATCCGGGAGCGTTCAGGGCGCTGACCGCCGAGGAAATCGCCTCGGTCTGAGCGGACCCGCCATTCGGCGGTTTCCCACGAAAGATTGCCTGAACGGCACTTGCGCGATCCCGCCCTCCCTGCTTGACTGCTAACTCGTCGGTCTGCATGTGACTTATCAGTCACAAGCGCAGTCCAAGACGCCCTTTACCGGCCACCCGGGGTCTCGATGCCCAGGGGCACGGTAATCGCCCGCACAACAATACCGTCGTCTACAAGCGTCAAGGATCGACACAAGGGCCCACCGGTTTCAGTTCCAGGCGAATGCCTACCTGTCATAAAGCACGTGCACCCTAATGGCCTGTCCGGTCGATTCGGCGCCCAACCCGCCTGCCGATCGCACACGCCACCAGGTGACGCGAATACCCTTTTTGCGCCAGGAGTCGATGACATGAGGCCAGAAATCGCTGTACTTGATATCCAAGGGCAGTACCGGGTTTACACGGAGTTCCATCGCGCGGAAGGCGCCGAGAAGACGATCATCCTGATCAATGGCTCATTGGCCACCACGGCGTCCTTTGCACAGACAGTGCGCAACCTGCACCCACAGTTCAACGTGGTGCTGTACGACCAGCCGTACGCCGGCAAGTCCAAACCCCACAACCGCCATGAACGGCTGCTGACCAAGGAAGCCGAGGCACACATCCTGCTCGAGCTGATCGAACACTTCCGTGCCGATCACGTGATGTCGTTCTCCTGGGGCGGCGCCTGCACCTTGCTGGCGCTGGCGCACCAGCCGCGGCTGGTGAAGAAGGCCATCGTCAGCTCGTTCTCGCCGGTGATCAACGAACCGATGCGCGACTACCTGGAGCGCGGTTGCCAGTACCTGGCCGCCTGCGACCGCTACCAGGTGGGCAACCTGGTCAACGACACCATCGGCAAGCACCTGCCGTCGCTGTTCAAGCGCTTCAACTACCGGCATGTCAGCAGCCTGGACAGCCACGAGTACGCGCAGATGCATTTCCACATCAACCAGGTGCTAGAGCATGACCTGGAGCGGGCGCTGAAGGCCGCGCGCAACATCGACATCCCGGTGCTGTTCATCAACGGCGACCGCGACGAGTACACCACCGTCGAGGATGCCCGCCAGTTCAGCCGCCATGTCGGACGCAGCCAGTTCAGTGTGATCCGTGACGCCGGCCACTTCCTCGACATGGAGCACAAGGCCGCCTGCGAGGACACCCGCAGCGCAATGCTCGGTTTCCTCAAGCCGGCGCTGCGCGAAACCCGCCACCGCTACACACAGGAAGCGGGGCAGCATGCACTGGCCATCTGAGCGCATCGGCGTCCTGTAGCCCTCGAAAACCGCAGGCTACGGGCCGCCGACTGGCTTTTTTACAGCCTTGGGCTTCTCATTCGGGGAGGGTTCTGGTAAAAAGTCGTGCTTCGAAGCGGGTATAGTTTATTGGTAAAACTATAGCTTCCCAAGCTATTGAGGAGGGTTCGATTCCCTCTACCCGCTCCAACTCGCATTCCCCGCACGACGTTCCAACAACGTCGTCGCTGTCAAAAGGAGCCTCGGCTCCTTTTTTCGTGTCCAGCGTTCCTTTCTTGATCTGGCCCATGACCATTGCCGCGCCGATTGGCTTGAATGCCCAGTGATTCGCGGTGCATAACCGCTACGCTTTCTGAAACATCTCCAAAGGATTGCACATGTTTCTCTCCCGCTGGCTACCAGGCCTGGCCAACCTGTTGCACTACCGCCGCGAGTGGTTCCACGCTGACCTGCAGGCCGGCCTGTCGGTGGCCGCGATCCAGATCCCCATCGCCATCGCCTATGCGCAGATCGTCGGCCTGCCGCCGCAGTACGGTTTGTACGCCTGCGTGCTGCCGATGATGGTCTATGCCCTGATCGGCAGCTCACGCCAGTTGATGGTCGGCCCGGACGCCGCCACCTGCGCCATGATCGGCGGGGCCGTGGCGCCGCTGGCCATGGGTGATGCGCACCGCATCGCCGAGCTGTCGGTGATCGTCACCGTGCTGGTGGGCGTGATGCTGATCGCCGCCGGGGTGGCTCGGGCCGGCTTCATCGCCAGCTTCTTCTCGCGGCCGATCCTCATCGGCTACCTCAACGGCATCGGCCTGAGCCTGCTCGCCGGGCAGTTGTCGAAGGTGGTGGGCTTCAAGATCGAAGGCGACGGCTTCATCCTCAGCCTGGTCAATTTTCTCCAGCGCCTGGGCGAGATCCACTGGCTGACCCTGGCCATCGGCCTGGCCGGGTTGGGCCTGCTGATCTGGCTGCCACGACGCTATCCGCGACTGCCGGCGGCACTGGTGACCGTGGTGGTGTTCACCGCCCTGGCCGGGCTGTTCGGTCTTGACCGTTATGGGGTAGCGATCCTCGGCCCGGTGCCGGCGGGCATCCCGGAACTGGCCTGGCCGCAGAGCAGCCTGGCGGAAACCAAGAGCCTGCTGCGCGACGCCCTGGGTATCGCCACCATCAGTTTCTGCAGCGCCATGCTCACTGCCCGCAGCTTTGCCGCCCGCCACGGCTACGCGATCAACGCCAACCACGAGTTCCTCGCCCTGGGCGTGAGCAACCTGGCCGCCGGCATATCCCAGGGCTTCGCCATCAGCGGCGCCGACTCACGCACCGCGGTCAACGACATGGTCGGCGGCAAGAGCCAGCTGGTGGGCATCATCGCCGCCCTGGTGATCGCCCTGATCCTGCTGTTCTTCACCGCGCCCATGGCCTGGATTCCCCAGGCCGCGCTGGGCGCGGTGCTGCTGATGGCCGGCTGGGGGCTGATCGACGTGAAGTCGCTCAAGACCATCCGCAAGCTCAGCCGTTTCGAGTTCTGGCTGTGCCTGCTGACCACGGTCGGCGTGCTCGGCCTGGGCGTGTTGCCGGGCATCGTGTTCGCCGTGACCCTTGCCATCCTGCGCCTGCTCTACAGCATCTACCAGCCCACCGACGCCGTGCTGGGCTGGGTGCCGGGCATCGAGGGCCAGGTGGACGTGCGCCAGCACAAGGACGCCCGCACCGTGCCAGGCCTGGTGGTGTACCGCTTCGACGACGCGATCCTGTTCTTCAATGCCGACTACTTCAAGATGCGCCTGCTCGAAGCCGTGCAGGGCGTGGAGAAACCACAGGTGGTGCTGTTCGACGCCGAAGCCGTGACCAGCATCGACGTCAGTGGCGTGGCGGCCCTGCGCGAAGTGCGCGACACCCTCGCCGCCCAGGGCATCCACTTCGCCATCGCCCGCGCCCGTGGCACCTTCCTGCGCATGCTGGTGCGTTCCGGGATGGCGCGGGAGATGGAGGAGAAGCTGCTGTTCGGCTCGGTACGGGCGGGGATTCGGGCGTATCGGGTGTGGCGCAACAGGGCTCGACGGGAGGGAGCAAGCGAGTAAAGGAAAGGTACTACGCCATCACCAGAAGAGAATGATGCAGCGCCACAGTCACCACTCTGTAGCCTTGCCATTCATCTTCAACTCGTAGCATTGATCCCAAGATCAGCTACGCCAATGGCGTACCTTCTGCTATGATCTTCACCGAAACAGCCATCTTTACCAAACGCGTCAGAGAGTTGCTCGATGATGAGGCCTACCGAATGCTTCAAGTCCGTCTCATGATGTGCCCCGACGCGGGAGAGCTTGTTGAGGGAACCGGTGGCCTGCGCAAGATCCGCGTCCCGGCAAATGGACATGGAAAGCGTGGTGGCGCCAGGGTCATCTACTACCACTTCGTCGCCGCATCCCAAATTGCCATGCTGTATATCTATCCCAAGAATGAACAGTCAGACCTCTGCGCCACGCAGCGCAAGGCACTGAAAGCTGTTATCGAACACTGGAGCCAGCCATGAGCCGTTTCTTCGACGAACTGATGGAAAGCGTTGAACAAATGGATGAGATCATCCAAGGTCAACGCCCTCCCTCCCGCCAGTTCGAAATCGACGCCCTCCAGGTCAGGAGCATCCGCAAGGCGACCGGGCTATCTCAGGCACGCTTTGCCGAGATGATCGACGTGCAGGTGGCCACCTTGCGTAACTGGGAGCAGGGACGTCGAGAACCTACAGGGCCGGCCAAAGCCCTCCTGAGGGCCATCCACAACGATCCTGATCATGTTCTGAAAGCACTTTCCCACTGAGCACGCACGACATCCCTTGAACGGGACGTCTACTCGATTTACGGCACACAAGCCCGCGCAACAGCCTGTGTCCCCTGCCCAAGCAAGCTGATCAACCCACAGGGCAGGCTCCCCCGCCACTGCAGGTAGTCATGGCCGGCAGGAAACTCCACCTGTTCCACCCGGTACCCCTTGGCCAGCAGCACATCGCGCAGATGGCGGTTGGTATCGAGGATCCTCGGCCCCTCGAACAGCCCCGCCTGCAGGTAGAACCGCAACGGCTGACGCGGCGCCTTGACGTACTCGCGGGTCAACCAGCCGGGCTCATCGCCGGCCATCGGCCACCAGTAGGAACCGGACATGCTCAGCACATTGCCGAACAATTCCGGGTGCCTGAGGCCCATGTAGGCCGACGCCAGGCCGCCGTAACTGGACCCCGCGACCACGGTGCGCGAAGCCGGTGCCGCCAATCCCTGGCGGCTGGCCCAGGGCATCAGCTCCTCGGCCATGAACCGGGCGAACAGTGGGTTGGGCGGCAACTCCCGCTCGCGGCTTTCGCTGCTGGGGTTGGCGATGATCAGTGCCGCGGTGGGCGGGATCAGGCCGTCGGCCATCAGGTTGTCGAGTATCGTCGGGGTCGGCACCTGACGGGTGTAGGCATGGGCATCGAACAGTACCAGCAAGGCCTGGTCAGCCTTGCCCGGGCGCCAGCCCGCCGGGCGGTAGAGGTAGATATCGCGCTCGTTGCCCAGCACCTCGCTGGCCAGGCGCTTGCGCTCCAGGCTGCCACGCGCCACCCCGGCACGCTCGGCCACCCACGGCTGGGGCGCCGCATCCACAAGCTCCAGCCGTGAGCGCGACAACCAGGCATCGCCGCTGGCGTCGGCGAAGCTGTTCGGGTTGAGCGGGTCGCGCCGGGTGCTGGCGAGGATCACCCGGCGGTCGTCGGACACCGGCACATCCGGCGCCATCTGATAACTCAGGCGGGTGGCCGCGGGCACCTCGAAGCTGTGGAACCAGACATCGCTCGCGCCCAGCCGGGACAGCGGTTCGTGATTGCCTGTGGGGGCGCCGAACATCCGCACGTTATCCCGCGCCCCACGCCAGAGGAAGGTGACCAGGCGCTTTCCGGGTTGCCCGGGGACAGCCTCGACCAAGGGCGTTCCCTCACTGGCACGTGCCTGCCAGAACGCTTCGCTAGTGCCACCAGTTGCCAGATGCTGCTGCAGGGCGCGCAGGGTCGGGCTGGCAAGGGGCGCGAGCGTACGGCGTTGCTCGCCGACAGGCAGGACCTGCTCCAGGCTCAGGCTGAAGCGCGCCGCCGGGCGGATCGCCAGGGGTTCGGCGCGCACCGCGTAGTGACCATCCTGCGGCGCGACGAAGAGAAACTCGCGGGGCTGGTCCAGGCCGTCGATCAGCAGGCGCAACGGCCGCCCTTCAGCGTCCAGCAGGCGCAGGCTGACGTCTCCGTCGACCCGCCCCCGCACCAGGTCCCCGGCCTTGAGGGCCAACTGCCAGACTGGCGGATGCGCAGCACCCACCTGGCCGGCGACCGGTTTTCCAACCTCGAGATCGGCGGGCGCGGCCGCCAGGGCCGTATTCGAACAGAGCACGGCCAGCAGCCATGCACCGCCCAAGCGCTTGAATCTCTGCATACCCACCTCAGAAGTCGACGCTGGCGGAGAGTTTGAGCGTGCGCGGTTCACTGACGGTGGCGTAGCCATCGTTGAATACACCGGCCCAGTAGGCGCGGTTCTCGACGTTCTCCAGGCTGGCGCGCAGGGTCACCTCCTTGCTCAGCACCTTGGTCGCGTAGCGGGCACCGAGGTCGTAGCGGGTCCACTGCGGGATCTTCAACTGGTTGGCGGAATCGAGGTACTGGGAGCTGCTGTGGATACCCAGGGCGGTCAGGGTCAGGCCCTCGACCCCAGGCAGGTCCCACTCGGCGCCAAGGTTGGCCGACCAGGCCGGCACGCCACGGGCGGTGTTGCCGTCCATCGCGCCATTGGCGGTCTTGCTCAGCACCGCACGGGTGTAGGTCACGCCACCGAGCAGGCGCACGCTGGGGACGACTTCGCCGAACATCGTCCATTCCACGCCACGGTTGCGCTGCTCGCCGTCATCGTTGTAGCGATTGCTGGGCTTGTCGTAGATCATGCTGGGCTTGTCGATCTGGAACACCGCCAGCGTGTGGGTGAAGTCGTCCAGGTCCCATTTCACCCCGGCCTCCATCTGCTTGGCAACATAGGGCGCGAACTGCTCGCCGTAGTTGGCGGCCTTCTGGTCGGTGACCATGCCGCCCTGGGTCAGGCCCTCGATGTAGTTGGCATACAACGACACCGGCGCTTCCCAGGGCTTGAGCACGATACCCACGGCCGGGGTCAGCTTTTGCTCGTCGTAAGAAGGGTTGCTCATCTTCTGCCGCACACGCTGGGAGCGGACTCCGAGGGTGAGCAGCACACGCTCGTCCATGAAGCCCAGGGTATCGGCCACGGCAAAGCTCGACAGGGTGTTGTCGCCGGTCTTGGTGCTGCTGCCGTGGTCGCCGGCAATGATCGCCTTGCCCGGGTGGTAGATGTTGGTGGGGTACTTGGCTCCGGTGACTGTCGGCGCACGGCCGATGTCCTGGTGCAGCAAGGTGGTGCTGAGCACCATCTGGTGGCTGACCGGGCCGGTCATGAAGTTGCCGCGCAGACCGGCCTCGGTAGACAGGCTGTGGGTGTATCCGGCCTGGTTGTAGGTTTCCCCCGTGGCCGTGCCGTCGGCCTTGTTCACCACCACCCGGGTGCCGTTGAGAAACCCGTCGTAGCGGGTGCGGGCGCCACCGACGCTGGCGTAGGCGGTCCAGCTGTCATCCAGCTGGTACTCGCCACGCACCACCACGGCCTTGCTGATCTGCCGGGCGTGGATGCCTTCAAGGATGTTGGTGTCCGGCTTAGGTGCACGGGTTACATGATTGAGGCCACTGAAGCCGGCCATCATCGGGCTGCCGTTCTCCAGTTTCTCGTGGTTTTCGTAGGCATCCAGTTCGAGCTTGAAGTCGTCGCCCCGATAATCCAGGGCCAGCGCCGCCAGGGTACGGTCCTTGGACTGTTCGTCGACGCCCGTGTCGCCGCTGCCATAGACGCCATTGAAGCGAATGCCAAAGCGGCCATCGGCGAAACGCCGGCCGACATCGATATGCTCGGCGACATAGCCATCGGAGACGTAGCTGCTGGTCAGGCGGGTCAGCGGCGTATCGCCGGCACGCTTGGGCACCAGGTTGACCACCCCGCCCACGCCACCGTTGGGCGCCATGCCATTGAGCAGCGCGCCCGGCCCCTTGAGCACCTCGACGCGTTCGAGGAATTCGGTCGGCACGTGGCCATCGGGCGCCAGGCCGTAGAGCCCCCCCAGCGCCAGCTCGGTGGAATCCAGGGCATAGCCACGGATCATGAAGTTCTCGTAGGCATGCCCTTCACCGGTGCTGAAGCGGATCGACGGGTCATTGCGCAACACCGCGCCGACCGTGCCGCTCTGCTGGTTCTCGATGGTCTTGGCGGTGTAGGCGGTGACGCTGAAGGGGGTGTCCATCAGGTCGCGGTTGCCCAGCATGCCGATGCGCGCGCCACGGGCCACCTGGCCACCGCTGTAGCTTTCCGGCAGGTCGCTGTTGAAGCCCGAGGCATTGATCGTGGTCGCCCCCAGGGTCAGGGCACCTTGGTCGGTCGGGCCGCGCAGGATGATCACACCGTTTTCTTCCACCGCCACCAGGTCGCTGCCGGCCAACAGCTGGCGCAGGGCCTGCAGCACCGTGTAGCGGCCCTGCAAGGCTGGCGCGCTGCGCCCGGCCAGTACTCGGCTGTCGGCGGCGATCGCCACCCCCGATGCATGGGCCAGGGCATGCACCGTGGCCTCCAGCGACTGACCCGGCAGGTCGAGGTTCAGCGGCTGGCTGTCGGCCAGGGCCAGGCCGCTGCCGCCAAGGGCGCAGGCCAGGGCCAGGCGCCGCAGGGTGCCAGGGAAGCGGGAGGTCAAAAGCGACATGATCGGTCCTTGCAGGAGGTGGGTTCACTGCTGATGACGCGGCAGCGGCGGTTTACCCCTCAAAACAATTTGCGGGATTTCAGCGCGGTGCGACCAGGCGCTGCGCCCCCTGCTCCAGCAGCCTGACCGGCAGGATCCCCGGCAACGCTTCGAGCAACACCTCGGGGCGGTCGCTCGGGAAACTGCCCGTCAAGCGCAGGTTGGCCACCCCCGGATCGACCCGGACGGTCCGCCCGACATAGGCATTGAGCTCGCCAATCACCTCGACCAGCGGCTGGTCGGTGAACGACCACCAACCCCGCTGCCAGTGCGCCAGGTCCGGACCGAACCGGCCACCGACACGCAAGCTGCCCAGCCGCCCCTGGCCATCCAGGCAGATGCGTTCGCCGGCCTGCAGCACCTGCTCGCCGCCCTGCAGGTCGCGCACCTGGACCCGCCCCCTGGCCACCGCCACCTGGACCCGGTCGCCACGGTCGCTGACCGTGAAGGAGGTGCCCAGCACCTGCACCACGCCCAGGCGCGTGCTGATCAGGAACGGTCGCCACAGCTCATGGGCGACATCGAAGAACACGTTGCCGTGCAGCAGCAGGACCTGGCGCTGGCCATGATCGAAACGCACGCGCAGGTTGCTTTCGGCCGCCACCAGCAACTGGCTGCCATCGGGCAGTGCCAGGGCCCGCGGCGCCTGCGCGTGGACCGTCTGCAGGTCGTGGTGGAACGGCGCGGTGCGCTTGTACATCCAGCCCAGCCAGCCACCTGCGGCCAGCAGCACGGCCAGCGCGCCGCCCTGGCGCAGCACCCGCCGACGACCGACATCGCAGGCCTGCGGTTGCAACGCGCCACGCAGTTGCGGCGCGAGGCGGTGAACCATCTGCCAGCGCTGCTCGGCTTCCCGCCAGGCGCGCTCATGCTCGGCGCTGCGCCCGCGCCAGCGCTGCGCCAGGCCGTGAGTCTTGCGCACGCGTTCCGGATCGTCCCCTTGCAGCGCCGCCAGGTAGACCAGCGCCTGCTGCACCTTGCGCGGCGCGGCCGACTCAGTCATGACGGCTCGCCAGGCGCAGCTCGGACAGGTCGAAGACCGCCCGGGCGATATGCAGCTCGACCGACTTGGCCGACAACGCCAGGGCCTCGCACACCTCACGATGACTGTGGCCGTGCAGGCGCACGCGGACGAACACCTCGCGACGCAGCCTGGGCATGCGTTCGATGCGGGCGATCAGGTGCTGCAGCTGTTCGCGCGCGATCATGATCTCTTCCACGCTGGGGCTGAGCCAATCGGCCCGCGCCAGCCAGTCTTCCAGCGCCGCCAGTTCGGTGCTGCGCCGGCGGTACTGGTCGATGCACAGGTTGCGCGCCGCCTGGAACAACAAGGCGCGGGCATTGATCACCGGTGCGGTGAGCGCATGGGCATAGGCCTGGGCGAAACTGGACTGGGCGATGTCGGCGGCGTCGTCAGGATTGCGCAGCCGCCCGCAGAGGTAGCGGCGCAGATCGCTGTAATGGGCGAGCAGATCGTCGACGGCCGCCTTGAGGGCCGGTCGGGCGTGCCAAACGCTGGAAAGGGAGGTCATTGCGGATGTGGCGAGGGCCGTTAATAGGAATTCCTATCATTCTCACACATGTCATTCGGCCATCGCTAGTGTCCTGTCTCGGGAATACGTTCTCTTTTGGCGAGTGGCTTGGGTGTTCGGCCAAGGCGCCGCGACGAGTCATAGCAGGGCTATGGCGAGGAGTGGCAACGCCGGCCGGGCGCCCAAGACGCCGCCAAAAGTGAACAGCTTATTTCCGAGACAGGACACTAGCATCATCTTGTCGATCAGTAACCCAGCTTGCGCAGCAACTGGCCCTCGTTCTGCGGCAACGGCCTGCCATAGAAGCGCATCAGCTCAGCGGCGCGGTTGGTGAAGATGCCATCGACGCCGGCTTTCATCGCCTTGTCGAAGTCCACCGCCTCGTCGAGGGTGTAGACGTGCACCAGCAGGCCCTTGGCATGGCTGGCCTGGTTCATCCAGGGCTGGATCAGGTCGGAATAGCTCTGCTCGCCCAGGTGGGTGCGGATCGCCGAAGGGCCGGTGCCGATGGCGCCGCCGGCCTTGGCGTAGTCGAGCCAGCGCTCGAACTCAGCGCGGTCCTTTGGTTGCTGGCGGGCGTAGAACGCCGACTTGTCCTGCTCGCCGGATTCGGCGAAGTCCTGGCCGGAGGCCGGTTCGATGCTGCCCTTGGCCACCCACAGCAAGAGGATCTTCGGCACCTGCGGCATGGCTTCGTGCAGCAGCTTGAGGCTGTTGCGGTCGAAGGTCTGCAACACCACCCGGCCCGGCTTGTCGAGCCAGCCGCGGGCCTCGAGGCGCTTCTTCAGGTCCTGCTCGATGCCGGGGAACTGGGCCGGTTCCTTGGTCTCGATGTACAGGCCGGGGTGACGCTCGGGGTTGCCTTCGGCGATGTCGATCACCTCGTCCAGGGTCAGGATGCGCTGGCCCTTGAACGCATCCCGGGCACGCTCGGGATAGGCCTTGTTGAACCAGCTGCCGGCATCCAGCGCCTTGAGCTCGGCCAGGGTGAAGGCGCTGACCGGGCTGGCCTTGCGCTCCGGGTAACGTTCGGCGACGTCGCTGGTGCGGGCCAGCACATCATCGTGGACCACTACCAGCACGCCATCGCGGGTGCGCTGCAGGTCCATTTCCAGGTAGTCGGCGCCCAGCTCTCGGGCCAGCAGGTAGGCGGGGGTGGTGGACTCGGGTGCGTCGAACGAGGCGCCGCGATGGGCGATCACGGCCGGATGAGGAATGTCCTGGGCGCTGGCGAGGGCCTTGCCGTCAGTGGCATGGGCGACAGAGCTCGCCAGCAGGGTGGCCAGGAGAAAGGTCTTGTACATGGGGAGTCCTTTGCAGATCGGGGCCGGCCTCCGGAAGACGCCGGCAAGGTCAACGGTGCAGTCCTTGAAGGCGCAAGCCTCGCACACTCTGCATGACATGCTAAAGTCCCCGGCGTTTTCCGCCACACCCAACGGACCACCCATGCCCGCTCTCGACGCCCACCTGCCCTCCTGGGCCGACCTCAACCAGCGCCACCCCAGCACGGCCCTGCTGCTGGGCAACGGCGCCAGCCGCGCGCTGTGGAAACCGTTCGGCTACTTCTCGTTGTTCGAGCAAGCCCAGCAGGTGCGACACAAGGCGCTGGGGGTGAGCGACCAGGCGCTGTTCAAGGCCCTGGGCAGCGAGCTGTTCGAGCCGGTGCTCAGCACCCTGAACACCACGGTACGGGCCAACGCCGCACTGGCGATCAACTCCACCGCGCCGCTGAACCGCTATTACTCGATCAAGGAAGCGCTGATCCACGCGGTTCGCGCGGTGCACCTGCCCTGGCCGCTGTTCCCCGACGCTACGCGCACGGCCATCAACCAGGCGCTGCGCCAGTACCGCACCGTCTACACCAGCAACTACGACCTGATCCTGCCCTGGGCCGTGGCCCAGGATGCGCAAGGTTTCTCCAGCCTGTTCGACGAGCAGGGCTTCTTCGATGTGCGCCGCAGCCAGGTCGAAGGCATTCGTGTGCTGCACCTGCATGGCGGCATGCACCTGCTCAAGTTACCCGATGGCAGCACCCGCCAGCGTGGCGCGGAGCAGGCCGAACTGCTCGAAGGCTTCGCCGTCAACATCCCTGGCGAAGTGCCGCTGTTCGTCAACGAGAGCCGCAGCGACGACAAGCTGCGCGCCATCCGCCACTCGGACTACCTGTCCTGGAGCCTGGGCCAGCTGGCCCGCGAACAGGGTGGCCTGTGCCTGTTCGGCCAGCATCTGGACGCCAGCGACCAGCACCTGCTCGAGGCCATCCGCCAGGCACGGCCCCGGCACCTGGCCATCGCCATCCGGCCATTGAGCGAGGCCTCGATCATCAACCAGAAGCAGCACTTTATCGACCGTTTCGCCGATCTTGACCAAATTCCCCTGCATTTCTTCGATTCAGCCAGTCATCCCCTGGGGTTGGCCGAACTGGCGATTACTGTGCCCGCCAGTCACGCTCGTCGACATTGAATCGGCAACTTTGCAAATGTAAATAATTCTCGATAAGATCCGCACCCTTTCCTCCACGCCAGCCCGGAAAGCGTGCATGCAGCGCCCCAAGCCCGACCCTGTCGCCCACGGTTTCTATGCCGACATCCTGCATTTCCTGCGCAAGCGCATGGACAATGCCAGCGATGCCGCTGACATGACCCAGGATGTGTTCGCCCAGTGGCTGGGCTACCGGGACCGGGCCAAGGTGGAGCAGCCCCGCGCGTTCCTGTTCCAGGTGGCGCGCAACCTGCTGAGCGACCATTGGCGACGGCAGAAAGTCCGCCACGCGGTGCTGGCCGACGACAACCTGCCCGAAGCACATGAACCACCGGCCAATGACCCGCTGGACCATGCCCAACAGCAACAACGGCTGAATCAATTGCGCCAGGTGCTCAGCGAACTCTCGCCGCGACGCCGCGAAGCCCTTATGCTGCACCGTTTCGAAGGCCTGACCCAGGCCCAGATCGCCGAACGCATGAACATTTCCGTCAGCATGGTCGAGAAGCACATCGCCGCCGCCCTGCTGCAATGTAAGCAACGCCTGGACAGTGACAACGGCACGGAGCAGTTCCCATGACCCCCACCGACGAGCTCGACCCGCGCCCGATCGACGCCCAGGCGGCGAGCTGGTTCAGCCGCAACCGCAACCAGCCGTCGCGCCAGGAGCGCAAGGCGTTCGCCCTGTGGATGCAGACGCCCGAGCACACCCGCGCCTACCGCCAGTTCGAACAGTTGTGGGATGACCTGGCCGCGCTCAAGCAGGCCAACCGCCCCGTGCCCTTGCCGGTGCGCCGCACGCCACGCTGGCGTCCGGCCCTGGCAACCGCAGCGGCCTTGGTCTGCGCGATGCTGGCGGGCAACCTGGGGGCGGGCAGCACCGCCTTCAGCCAGCGCATCGCCGCCAGCCAGGCCTTGCAGACCCTGCAACTGCCCGACGGCAGCCAGCTCTTCGTCAACGCCCAGACCCGCCTGCGCCTGGACTTCAGCGCCGAGCGCCGGCTGATCCATCTCGACCACGGCCAGCTGTACATCGAGGTGGCGCCGGACAAGGAGCGCCCCCTGTTCGTCGATGCCGGCAGCGGCCGGGTGCGCGTGGTCGGCACCGGCTTCGACCTGCGCCGTGGCGAGCGCGAACTGGTGGTGGCGGTCGCCCACGGCCAGGTGGCGTTCGATACGCCGGGCGAGCGACACCCGCCCGTGCTGCTCGGTGCCCGTCAGGGCGCCACCTACGACCTGGCGCGTGGCAGCCTGACCCGTCACGAACTCGGCGAGCAGCAGGTTGCCGATTGGCGCGAGGGCCATGTGAGCTTCCGCAACCGCGAACTGGCCAGCCTGGTCGACGAGCTCGGCCTGTATCGCCAGCACCCGGTGGTGCTGGCCGATCCGGCACTTGGCCGCTACAAGGTGTCCGGCAACCTCGACGTGCACGATCCGGACGCCCTGCTCAATGCCCTGCCCGCGCTGTTGCCGGTCAAGACCACCTTGCTCGCCGACGGGCGTCTGCGCATCGAGCGACGCTAAAAAATAATTTGAGAATTTTTATCATTCGCAGGTGAGGTTTTGTCGCAACGCCGCGTCTTCCTCCCCGCCTGCCGCGTGATGGCGGGCTTTTTCCGGCCTTTTGCCGTTTGGGGGAATCCATGTTGTCCGCGTTGCGTCCTTTGCACTGCCTGCCTGTCCGACCCACCCTGCTGGCCCTGTGCCTGGCCATGAGCCTGGCCGCCGAAGCCGCGCCGGTACCCTTTGACCTGCCGGCGCAACCGCTGGCCCGTTCGCTGAGCCAGTTGGCCCAGCAGGCCAAGGTCCAGTTGCTGTTCGACGAGGCCCTGCTCGGCAGCGCCCAGGCACCGGCGCTCAAGGGCGACTTCGAGGCCGAGGCGGCCATCGGGCGCCTGCTGCAGGGCAGCCGCTTCAGTGTCGTGCGCATGGGCAACACCTACGTGGTGCGCCTGCGCGAGGACGACCCGACTGCCGATAACAGCCTGCAACTTGGGGCCGTGAGCATCGTCGGTGACGGCCAGCAAGTCGACGCAGGCAACGTCGGGCGCTCGACCCTCGACCAGGAGCAGATTGACCGCTACCAGCCCAGCAACATTCCAAGCGTGCTGGCGACCCTGCCGGGAGTGAACATGGGCGGCTCGTCCAAGCCCGGCGGCCAGACCATCAACATCTGGGGCTTCGGCGACGCCGAGGACGTGCCAATGACCCTCGACGGTGCGCCCAAAAGCGGCTTCGAGCGCTATCAACAAGGCACCATATTCATCGAGCCCGAGCTGATCAAACACATCGAGGTCGAAAAAGGACCGCACTCGGTCAAGACCGGCAATGGCGGTTTCGGCGGCAGCGTCAACATGGAGACCAAGGACGCCGGCGACCTGCTGCAGGAGGGTCGCAACAGCGGTGCGATGCTCAAATACGGTTATGGCAGCAACGACCACCAGCAGATCTACAGCTCGGCATTGTTCGGCCGTACCGACGACGGTCGCATCGACGGCCTGGTGTATTACACCAAGCGCGACGGCGGCAACCTGAAGATGGCCGATAGCCTGCCCGACCCCACCGGCAAATGGCCGATCAACCCTCAGCGCATCCCCTACAGTGCCCTGGACCTGGATGGCGCCCTGCTCAAGACCAACATCCATTTCACCGACGAGCACAGCCTGGGACTGTCCTGGGCACAATCGGAAAGCCAGCGCTGGACCACGTTCTCATCGACCGCCTTCAGCACACCGCCCACCGCGGCGGATATCCAGAAATACGGATACGAAGCTGCCCTCAAACGTTTCCTAGCCAACCGCCGCACCATCGACACCACCTGGTCGGCCACCTACAAGTACCAACCGATCGAGAACCCGTGGGTGGACCTGCAGGTGAAGTACTCCGAATCGGACACCAAGCAGACCGATGAGCGCGACGCTACGGCGTTCTTCCAGCCCGCCACCGGTGGGCGCAAGATGGATACCGAGTACAAGGACCGCATGCTCGATGTGAAGAACACCAGCACCTTCCTCAGCGGCCCCCTGGAACATGCTTTTACCGCTGGCGTGCAGGTGCGCCGCCATGACCGGGACACGCAGATGTGGATGCCCGGCAAGACCTACGAAGTACCCAAGTACAACTATGGCCACTACCAGCCGTACTTCATGCCCAGCGGCCAGGTCGACAGCCAAGGTTACTACCTGCAGGACGCCATCACCTTCGGCGACCTGACCATCACCCCGTCGTTGCGCTACGACCACGTGACCAACGAGGGCAAGCCCAACCAGGCGCCGTACTACAACAACCCGGCGGCTGGCCACGACTACAGCGACAAGACCTACAGCGGTTGGTCGCCACGTCTGTCGCTGTTCTGGAAAATGAACGAGCAGACCGCGCTGTTCGCCGACTACAGCAAGACCTGGCGCGCCCCGGTGCTTGATGAACAGTATGAAGTGCAGGGTGTCGGCAGCCGCACCGCCACCAGTCGCAACCTCGACCCCGAGCGCATTACCGGTGTGCGGGTGGGGAGCATCAGCACCTTCACCAACGTGTTCAGCCAGGGTGACAGCGCGCAGATTCGCACCATGGCATTCCACAACAAGGTCACTGACGAGATCTTCAAGGCCACCGGCATCGGCTGCCAGGAACAGCTGGTAAACGGCGGCACCATCGCCAACACCTGCGGCGACGGACTGATGGGCAACTACCGCAATATCGGTGACGTAACCTACAAGGGCTTCGAGATCGAGACCTTCTACGACGCCACCTATTGGTTCGGGGCGGTTTCGTACTCGTGGATGGAAGGTCGCCACGAGGGCGCCTACACCAATCCTTGGGGCCCCGACGTGTGGGCCAAGGATGTGCCGGCGCCGAAATGGATCACCACCCTGGGGGTCAAGATTCCGTCCTGGGACGCCCGTGTCGGCTGGACCGCACAGTTCGTCGGCGCCACCCACCACCTGCCCAGTGACAAATACTTCGAGGGCCCGGCCAGTGCCCTGGGCGACCGCTACTACGACAACTTCGGCAACGAGAAGTACGAGATTCACGGCCTGTTCGCCAACTGGAAACCCCAGCAGCCGTACCTCAAGGGCACCGAGGTCAACCTGACCGTGGACAACCTGTTCAACAAGGCCATCCGGCCGGAGCTGTCAGGCGAGAACGCCTACACCCAGGGGCGCAATGCCAAGATCAGCGTGACCCGGTTCTTCTGATCCTGCGCAACGGCGATGATGCAATGGACTGCATCACCTGCCGCTCGCCACCCGCTCCTGTGCCCTGGCGACATTCACCTGCATCGCCACGACAGCCAGTTCATGGAGCGCCTGGGCAACGGCGTGGGTACCCCGCTCCTGCATCCAGGCCAGGATGTCGGCCAGGTGCCAGAGCGAAAGGCTGCCGTCATGCACCGGGGCCGGGAAGGTGCGGTGATGCGTGAGCATGAGCTTGCGCATGTTCTGCCGGGACACCCCCACCAGCGCCGCCACATCGGTCAGGCCGACCAGGTCGGGACTGGCCTCGATCAGGCGGGCCTCCGGCAAGACCTGCCGGACATTCTCCAGGGCGCTGTGCATCGCCTCCCATGCAGACTTGCCCTCGCGGGCAAAGGCCAGGGCCAGGCGGCCGGGCTGACCGCTACCGACCACCGCGTCATCGCAACCGGCCTCTCCCAGAAGCTCGATCAGTGCATCGACGTCCACGCCGTCGTGCAATTGGTACTTGAGGGTGAATTCGTACTCCATCACTTTCGCTCCACTGGCTGTTTGACGATCCCGCGCATCGACGTGCAGTTGTCCACGACCCGGCGTAACTGGCGAGCGAAGGTGCCCGGATTTCTGGGCGTGCTCCACACGCTGGTGATGCAGAACTCGCCACAGCGGCACTCGCGGTCGTTGTTGGGGCAATAGATCCGCCCCCAGCAATGGCCGCCCCGCACCGTGACTTTCCAGCCCTGCGCCTCAGCGTGTGCCAGGGACTGCTCGACTTCCTTGTTTGGATGGAGAGGACGGGCCATCGATTGAGCTCCAGTATGGGCATGGAAGAAAGGTTGTCAAGTGACAACCAGGCGACGCCGACGGACGTCACCACAAGCCAGACTAGGTGCCAGGAAGGCTGCAACAGGCTCAGAAGGGCTCTTTCGGAAACGGCCTAACCGAAACTGGGAAGGTGCTGTAGGTTTCAATCACCCAGCAATCAGGCCATCCGCCTGCAGCAGGGTTTCCAGGCAATGCTCGCGTACCCCATAGAACGCCTTGAGCTCGGCGATCTTCTCCAGCAGCGCGGCATTGTCCTGGGGCTGTCGGCGCTTGACCGCAAGAATCATCTTGTTCTTGTTGGTGTGCTCGAGCGAGATGAACTCGAACACCTTGGTCTCGTAGCCACAGGCCTCAAGATAGAGCGCCCGCAAGCTGTCGGTGAGCATTTCGGCCTGCTGCCCCAGGTGCAGCCCGTACTGCAGCATGGGCTGCAACAGGCCGGGGCTGCGCAATTGCGGACGAACCTGCTTGTGGCAGCACGGCGAGCACATGATGATCGCGGCGTTGCAACGAATGCCGGTGTGGATGGCGTAGTCGGTGGCAATGTCGCAGGCATGCAGGGCGATCATCACGTCGATGGCCTCAGGCACTACGCTACGCACATCACCGCACTCGAACACCAGGCCCGGATGCTCCAGGCGCGCGGCGGCGGCGTTGCACAGCTCGACCATGTCCGCACGCAACTCGACACCGGTGACCTGCGCCTCACGCCCGAGAGTATTGCGCAAGTAATCGTGCATGGCGAAGGTCAGGTAGCCCTTGCCCGAGCCGAAGTCGGCGACTTTCAGGCACTGCTGTTCGTCCACCGGCGCGCCGCTCAAGGCATGATCGAAGACTTCGATGAACTTGTTGATCTGCTTCCACTTGCGCGACATCGACGGGATCAGCGCGCCTTGCGCATCGGTCACTCCCAGGTCGCGCAGGAAGGGTCGCGACAGTTCCAGGTAGCGTTTCTTCTCGCGGTCGTGCCCGCCAGCCCCCGTCTCGCGTGGCGCCGGCTGGGCCTGGGCCAGGTGGCGGCGTAGCATCGGCTTGCCCTTCTTGCTGAACTCCAGCTGCACCTCGCCGGTGGCGGTGAACAGGTGCGCATTGCGAAAGCTCTCCGGCAGCAGCTCGGCCACAAGCGCCAACGCCGGGGCCAGCTCCAGGTTGCGGGTGATGTCGCGAGTCTGGTGACGGTAGACCATCGACAGACAGGCCTGGCCCTTGATCTGTACCGCTTTGGCGATGATCCGCTGCAGGGTCTGGTCGGCGCCGACATGACGGGCCAGCACCAGCTTGCTCAGGCTGCCATCGGCCAGGGCATCGGCGAGCAGGCTCAGGAACTGGGCACGCGCGTCCGGCGCGGTGGGGGCGGAGGAAGGGGACGACATGGGAACGGGTGCCTCGGAATGCGGGGGGCGCTATGCGCAATGCCAGGCATTCTACGTTGATGTCCGGCCATCGCGAACCCCTGTGGGAGCGGGCTTGCCCGCGAAACCGATAACTCGATGCATGACACCGGCTTCGCCGGTGTTCGCGGGGCAAGCCCGCTCCCACAACAACAGGCATTGATTCAGACCACAAGAATCAGTCGAGAATCACCAAGCGGTTAGGCAGCTCATTGCGCGCATGGGTGGGTGGCACGTGTTCGCTGAGCAGCTCACCGCAGGCCTCGATGCATTCGACGAACCCCTGCAGGGTATGGCCCTGGCGCACCTGGTCGGTGAAGCGGGCGACGATCGCCTCGCGCGCCTGCTCCGGCAGGTGCCGGGCAATGCCTTCGTCGACCAGGATCTCGACATGACGCTCGGCTTCGCTGACGAAGATCAGCACCCCCGTGGCACCAGCGGTACGCTGCAGGTTGAGTTCGAGAAACTGCTGGCGGGCCAGCCCCGATGCACGCCTGCGCCGCAGCACCGACGGCACCACCCAGGCCGCCAGGCGCGGGTGGCGCAGCAGCAGACACAGGCTGATGAAGGTCAGCATCTGCGCCAATAGCAGGCCGTTGACGCCGATACCGCCCAGCCACAAATGCAACGCGCCGGGGATCAGCAAGGCCAACAGGGCGGCCCAGAGCAACGGCAAATAGGGGAAGTCGTCGGCGCGGCGGGCCAGCACGGTCACCAGTTCCGCATCGGTACGCCGCTCGGCACGGGCGATCGCCTCGGCGATCTGGCGCTGTTCGTATTCGGTCATGCCTTCGTCTCTCGAGCGTTCTTATCGTTGTTATCCCGGCAATCGGGTGGGCGAGAGTGTATCTCAACAAACGCCTCATATAAGGCATAATCCGCGACTGCGCCGGATCATGGATGAATGATCCACAGAACCGCCAGCGGACGCGACAACAACAGGCGTACGAAACGTCTCGGCCAGCCGCTTATCACTCGACAACGGAATTGATGATGAAACTGTCTTTGCTGGGCCTGGCCATGGGCCTTGCCAGTCAGGCGGCCCTTGCCGCCCCTACCGCCGCGCCCCTGCAAGACAAGCAGGCGTTCATCGACCATCTGGTCGGCCAGATGACCGAGGCCGAGAAGATCGGCCAGTTGCGCCTGATCAGCATCGGCCCCGAGATGCCCCGCGACAAGATCCGCGAGGAAATCGCTGCCGGACGCATCGGTGGCACCTTCAACTCGCGTACCGCTCCCGAGAACCGGCCGATGCAGGACGCGGCCATGCGCAGCCGCCTGAAGATCCCGATGTTCTTCGCCTACGACACCATCCACGGCGAGCGCACCATCTTCCCGATCGGCCTTGGCCTGGCCTCGTCCTGGGACATGGACGCCATCGCCAAGGTCGGCCGCACCTCGGCCATCGAGGCCGCCGCCGACTCGCTGGACATGACCTTCGCGCCGATGGTCGACATCGCCCGCGACCCGCGCTGGGGGCGCACCAGCGAAGGCTTCGGCGAGGACACCTACCTGACCTCGAAGATCGGCCAGGTGATGGTCAAGTCGTTCCAGGGCTCGAGCCCGGCCAACGCCGACAGCATCATGGCCATCGTCAAGCACTTCGCCCTGTACGGCGCGGTGGAGGGCGGGCGCGACTACAACACGGTCGATATGAGCCTGCCGAAGATGTACAACGACTACCTGCCGCCCTACCGCGCCGCGCTCGACGCCGGTGCAGGCGGGGTGATGGTGGCGCTGAACTCGATCAACGGCGTGCCGGCCACCTCCAACACCTGGCTGATGAACGACCTGCTGCGCAAGGAGTGGGGCTTCAAGGGCGTGACCATCAGCGACCACGGCGCCATCCAGGAACTGATCCGCCATGGCGTGGCCCGCGACGGCCGGGAAGCGGCCAAGCTGGCGATCAAGGCCGGCATCGACATGAGCATGAACGACACCCTCTACGGCGAGGAACTGCCTGGGCTGCTGAAGTCCGGCGAAGTCAGCCAGGCCGAGCTGGACCAGGCGGTGCGTGAAGTACTGGGCGCCAAGTACGACATGGGACTGTTCAAGGACCCCTATGTACGTATTCCCAAGGCCGAAACCGACCTGAAGGACTACTACGCCGAAGACCGCCTGCACCGTGACGCCGCTCGCGACGTGGCACGCCGTGGCCTGGTGCTGCTGGAAAACCGCGAGCAGACACTGCCGCTGAAGAAGTCCGGCACCATCGCCCTGGTCGGCCCGCTGGCCGACGCGCCGATCGACATGATGGGCAGCTGGGCCGCCGACGGCAAACCGCAGCACTCGGTTACCGTGCGCGAGGGCCTGCGCCGCGCCGTCGAAGGCAAGGCCAAGCTGGTCTACGCCAAGGGCTCGAACGTGACTGGCGACAAGGCCATGTTCGACTACCTGAACTTCCTCAACTTCGACGCCCCGGAAATCGTCGACGACCTACGTCCGGCCGCCGTGCTGATCGATGAAGCAGTCAAGGCCGCCAGGCAGTCGGATGTAGTGGTGGCCGTGGTCGGCGAATCCCGTGGCATGTCCCACGAATCGTCGAGCCGTACCACCCTCGAGATCCCGGCGGTGCAACGTGACCTGATCAAGGCGCTGAAGGCCACCGGCAAGCCCCTGGTGCTGGTGCTGATGAACGGCCGTCCGCTGTCGATCGCCTGGGAGCGCGAGCAGGCCGACGCCATCCTCGAGACCTGGTTCAGCGGCACCGAGGGCGGCAACGCCATCGCCGACGTACTGTTCGGCGACTACAACCCGTCCGGTCGCCTGGCCATCACCTTCCCGCGCTCGGTCGGGCAGATCCCGATGTACTACAACCACATGCGCATCGGCCGCCCGTTCACCCCGGGCAAGCCGGGCAACTACACCTCGCAGTACTTCGAGGAGCCCAACGGCCCGCTGTACCCGTTCGGCTACGGCCTGAGCTACACCAGCTTCGAGCTTTCGGGGCTGGCGCTGTCGCAGAAGGAACTCAAGCGTGGCGGCACCCTGCAGGCCAGGGTGACGGTGAAGAACACCGGCAAGCGCGATGGCGAGACCGTGGTGCAGCTGTATATCCAGGACCAGAGCGCGTCGATGAGCCGCCCGGTCAAGGAGCTGAAGAACTTCCAGAAAGTCATGCTCAAGGCCGGCGAAGCGCGAACCTTGACCTTCGACATCAGTGAGCAGGACCTGAAGTTCTACAATGGCCAACTACAGCACGTTGCCGAAGCCGGCCAGTTCAATGTGCAGATCGGCCTCGACTCGCAGGCGGTACAGCAGCAGAGCTTCGAGTTGCGTTAAGCAGGTTCGGCCCCTTCGCGGTCAAGCCCGCTCCCACAGGATTGTGCATGTCCCCTGTGGGAGCGGGCTTTCCCCATGATGAGGCCGGCACAGACAACCGAGATCCCGGATCCGCCCCATGCCCTCATCCTTCCGCGCCCTGCGCCTGGGTTTGATCATCCTGCTGATCCTGGTCGGCACCACCCTCAGCGCCGGCTGGGCCATGCACCAGGCCAAGCGCCAGGCCATGGAAACCGACGCCCGTCGGGCCAGCGAGCAACTGGGCCTGTACGCCAATGCCCTGCATACCCTGATCGAGCGCTACCGCGCCCTGCCCGCGGTGCTGGCGCTGGACCCAGAACTGATCGCCGCCCTGCGCGGCCCGGTCACCGAGCCGGTGCAGGACGCCCTGAACCACAAGCTCGAACGCATCAATGGCGCCGCCAACTCCTCCACCCTGGAGCTGCTCGACCGCACGGGCCTGGCCATCGCCGCCAGCAACTGGCGCCTGCCGACCACCTATGTCGGTTCCAACTACGGCTTTCGCCCCTACTTCAAGCAGACCCGCAGCCAGGGCAGCGGCCGCTTCTACGCCGTCGGCGTGACCAGCGGCGTGCCGGGCTACTTCCTGTCCAACGCGGTGAACGACGAACACGGCCGCTTCCTCGGCGCCATGGTGGTCAAGCTGGAGTTCCCGGAGCTCGAGCGCGAGTGGCGCCAGGGCAGCGACATCCTGCTGGTCAGCGATGCCCGCGGGATCACCTTCATCGCCAACCAGGACGGCTGGCGCTACCGCGAGCTGCAACCGCTGTCCGGCGCCGACCGCGCCGAACTGGCCGAAACCCGCCAGTACGACAAGCAGCCGCTGGTGCCCCTGCAGCACCAGGCCCTGACCCGCTTCACCGACACCAGCCACCTGACCCGCGTCCAGGGCCCGGATGGCACCGCCGAGTACCTGTGGGAGCGCCTGCCCCTGGAGGCCGAAGGCTGGACCCTGCACCTGCTGCGCAAGCCGCAGGTCGCCGAGGACGGGCGCAACGCCGCCCTCGCCGCCGCGGCAATCTGGCTGAGCCTGGTGTTCGCCGTGCTGTTCGTCAGCCAGCGCCTGCGCCTGGCCCGCCTGCGCCAACGCAGCCGCGAAGAGCTCAAGCGCCTGGTCGAGGAGCGCACCCGCGAACTGCATACCGCCCAGGAAGGCCTGGTGCAATCGGCCAAACTGGCGGCACTGGGGCAGATGTCGGCAGCCCTGGCCCACGAAATCAATCAGCCGCTGACCACCCAGCGCATGCAGCTGGAAACCCTGCGCCTGCTGCTCGATCATGGTCGCCATGACGAGGCGCGCCAGGCCCTGGAGCCGCTGGAGCAGATGCTGACCCGCATGGCCGCGCTCACCGGCCACCTGAAGACCTTCGCCCGCAACAGCCCCGGCGGCCTGCGCGAGCGCCTGGACCTGGCCACCGTGGTCGACCAGGCGCTGCACCTGCTGGACACCCGCATCCGCGCCGAAGGCGTCGAAGTGGCGCTGTACCTGGCGCGCCCGGCCTGGGTACGCGGTGACGCGATCCGCCTGGAGCAGGTGCTGATCAACCTGCTGCGCAACGCCATCGACGCCATGGCCGACAAGCGTTACAAACGCCTGGAGATCCGCATCGAGGCCGACGATGCGCAGTGGCGCCTGAGCGTGCTCGATTCCGGTGGCGGCATCCTCGACTGCGACCTGGACCGGGTCTTCGATCCGTTCTTCACCACCAAGCCGGTCGGCGAAGGGCTGGGCCTGGGCCTGGCCATCTCCTATGGCATCGTCATCGACGCCGGTGGCCGCCTGCAGGTCGAGAACCTGCCGGGCGGTGCCCGCTTCAGCCTCACCCTGCCCCGCGACCTGGAGCCTGTATGTTGAATTCGGTGATCGTCGTCGACGACGAAGCGAGCATCCGCACCGCGGTGGAACAATGGCTGAGCCTGTCAGGCTTCAGCGTGCAGCTGTTCGCCCGCGCCGAGGACTGCCTGGACAGGCTCGAGCCGCACTTCCCCGGGGTGATCCTCAGCGACGTGCGCATGCCCGGCATGTCCGGCCTGCAGCTGCTCGAACGGTTGCAGGCGAGCGACCCCGACCTGCCGGTGATCCTGCTCACCGGCCATGGCGACGTGCCCATGGCCGTGGAAGCGATGCGCAATGGCGCCTATGACTTCCTGGAAAAACCCTTCACCCCGCAACACCTGATGGGCAGCCTGCGCCGCGCCCTGGAAAAGCGCCAGCTGGTCCTGGAGAACCGCCGCCTGCATGAACAGGCCGACTTCAAGGCGCAGCTGGAGAACACCCTGCTGGGCATGTCCCAGGGCCTGCAGCAACTGCGCCGCCAGGTGTTGGAGCTGGCCGGCCTGCCGGTCAACGTGCTGATTCGTGGCGAAACCGGCAGCGGCAAGGAGCGCGTGGCGCGTTGCCTGCACGACTTCGGCCCGCGCGCCGACAAGCCCTTCGTCGCCCTCAACTGCGCGGCCATTCCCGAGACGTTGTTCGAGGCCGAGCTGTTCGGCCATGAGAGCGGCGCGTTCACCGGTGCCCAGGGCAAGCGTATCGGCAAACTGGAGTACGCCAATGGCGGCACCGTGTTCCTCGACGAAATCGAGAGCATGCCCCTGGCCCAGCAGGCCAAACTGCTGCGGGTGATCCAGGAGCAAAAGCTCGAGCGGCTGGGCGCCAACCAGAGCATCAGCGTCGACCTGCGCATCATTGCCGCGACCAAGCCGGACTTGCTCGAGGAAGCCCGCGCCGGGCGCTTTCGCGAAGACCTGGCCTACCGCCTGAACGTCGCCGAGCTGCGCTTGGCGCCGCTGCGCGAACGGCGTGAGGACATCCCGCTGCTGTTCGAGCATTTCGCCCGCGCCGCCACCGAACGCCTCGGGCGCAGCGCCCCGCCGCTGAGCGGCGTGCAGCTGGCGCGCCTGCTGGCCCACGATTGGCCGGGCAATGTGCGCGAGCTGGCCAATGCCGCCGAACGACATGCCTTGGGGCTGGGCTCGCCGGCCCTGGAGATCGAGTCCGGCGGGCAATCCCTGGTCGAGCAGATGGAAGCGTTCGAAGCCCAGTGCCTGCGCGCAGCACTGCGCCAGCACAAGGGCGAGATCAAGGGCGTGATGGAGGCATTGCAACTGCCGCGACGCACACTCAATGAAAAGATGCAGCGCCATGGGTTGTTAAGAGAGGACTTTCTTGAGCGCGAATGAGCGGATTATTGCTCAGTAAATCAGGCCAACAAGCGGAAAACCGCCTATCCGGTGCCGTTGTTTCACACCTCATCGCGGGACAAGCCCGCTCCCACGAAGGTCTCTGAAACGCAGGCGGCACAGGCTTTGCGTGGAAGCAGGCTTTCCCCCGCGACGCCCTCGAATGGATCACCACGCACTCATCTGGCACACCTCCTGCAAAACCCTTCTCAAGCTGCGCCTCGAGCGCGCTCCACAAAAACAACGAGAAGGTATCCCTGATGGATAACGCCAGCACTCTGCCCACCGGGGCGGCCGTTGCGCCCGCCGCGCAAAAGTCCACCGCCAGCCGCCTCAAATCGATCTTCAGTGGTTCCATCGGCAACATGGTCGAATGGTACGACTGGTACGTCTACGCCGCATTCTCGCTGTACTTCGCCAAGGCCTTCTTCCCCGCCGGCGACACCACCGCCCAACTGCTCAACACCGCCGCGATCTTCGCCGTGGGCTTCCTCATGCGCCCGATCGGTGGCTGGCTGATGGGCCTGTACGCCGACCGCAAGGGCCGCAAGGCGGCACTGATGGCCTCGGTGCTGCTGATGTGCGCAGGCTCCCTGGTCATCGCCCTGACGCCTGGCTACGAGACCATCGGCGTCGCCGCGCCGATCCTGCTGGTCGTCGCCCGCCTGATGCAGGGCCTGTCGGTAGGTGGTGAGTACGGTACCTCGGCCACTTATCTCAGCGAGATGGCCAGCAAGGAACGCCGTGGCTTCTTCTCCAGCTTCCAGTACGTCACCCTGATCTCGGGCCAGCTCATCGCCCTGGCGGTGCTGATCGTCCTGCAGAACACCCTGACCACCGAGGAGCTGTATGCCTGGGGCTGGCGCGTACCGTTCGTGATCGGCGCGCTGTGCGCGGTGGTCGCCCTGTACCTGCGCCGTGGCATGGAAGAGACCGCCTCCTTCACCAAGAAGGAGAAGTCCAAGGAAAACCTGATGCGCACCCTGCTGCGCCATCCCAAGGAACTGATGACCGTGGTCGGCCTGACCATGGGCGGTACCCTGGCCTTCTACACCTACACCACCTACATGCAGAAGTACCTGGTCAACACCGTGGGCATGAGCATCAGCGACTCGACCACCATCTCGGCGGCCACGCTGTTCCTGTTCATGTGCCTGCAGCCGGTGATCGGCGGGCTGTCCGACAAGATCGGCCGACGTCCGATCCTGATCGCCTTCGGCGTGCTCGGCACCCTCTTCACCGTGCCGATCCTCAGCACCCTGCACACCATCCAGACCTGGTGGGGCGCGTTCTTCCTGATCATGGCCGCGCTGATCATCGTCAGCGGCTACACCTCGATCAACGCCGTGGTCAAGGCCGAACTGTTCCCGACCGAAATCCGCGCCCTGGGCGTCGGCCTGCCGTACGCCCTGACCGTCTCGATCTTCGGCGGCACCGCCGAGTACGTGGCCCTGTGGTTCAAGAGCATCGGCATGGAGACCGGCTTCTACTGGTACGTCACCGCCTGCATCGCCTGTTCGTTGCTGGTGTACGCGACCATGAAGGACACCAAGCAGCATTCGCGGATCACCACCGACTGATCCCTCCTCGCAGAACTGAAAGGGGCGCTCCGGATGACCGGGCGCCCCTTTTTTAATGGACCGTGAGCCGAATAATAGCGTCATTCGGCTCACAAAATGAGCCGAATGGCGCTATTATTTGGCTCATGACTCCAAAAGCGCACACGGCTGCAGACACCGTCTGGGTCTGGCAGCAGGCCGACTGGCCCGACTTTCGTTGGGACGCGGCACAACTGGCAACCTTGCTCAGGGACTGCGTCCAGACGCAGGGTTGCCTGCTGGGCAGAGCGGGGGCGGTGACCGAGGCCAATGCCAACCTCGATACGCTCGATACCCTGCTGCAGAACATTGTCACGTCCTCGGCCATTGAGGGCGAGCAGCTCAATGTGGAGTCCGTTCGCTCTTCCTTGGCCCGCCGGCTCGGCATCGCTGAGCCGGGGACGACCACAACACGCAGCGAGGGCCTGGCCGAACTGATGGTGGACGCGGCCATGGGCTATGTTCGGCCTCTGGATCAGCAACGCCTGTTCCTGTGGCACTGCTGGCTGTTCCCCGAGCATGACACCAAGCTCGCACCACCCATGCCAGTCGGCGCATGGCGCGACGATGCCCCGATGCAGGTGGTGTCGGGGCGTATCGACAAACCCAGGGTGCATTTCGAAGCACCGCCGCGTGCTGGCCTGGAGCAGCAGGTGCAGCAGTTTCTCGACTGGTTCGAGTACAGCCGCAGCGATCGGCAACTCGACCCCCTGCTGCGCGCGGGGCTCGCCCATTTCTGGTTCGTCACCTTGCACCCCTTCGCCGATGGCAATGGCCGCCTGGCCCGCGCCATCACAGACCTGGCATTGGCCCAGGGCGAGCAACGGGCGGTCCGTTTCTACGCCATGTCCAGCAGCATCCTGGAAGACCGGGCCGGCTACTACGCAGTCCTTGAAAGCAGCCAGCGCGGTGGGCTGGACGTCACACAGTGGCTGGCCTGGTTCCTTGCCACCTTGCTGCGCAGCCTCCAGCAAGCGCTGGTGCGCATCGACCGGGTGCTGGCCAAGGCACGCTTCTGGCTGATCCATCGTGGCGACGGCTTGTTGCCCGAACAGGTCAAGGTGCTCAACCGCCTGCTCGATGGTGGGCCTCGCGGGTTCGAGGCCGGTATCAGCGCCAGCCAGTACCAGGCGGTGGCCAAGGTATCCAAGGCCACGGCCACCCGGCACCTTGCCGACCTGCTGGATAAGCACTGCCTGGTTCGCCTGCCCGGCGGTGGGCGAAGTACCCGCTACAGGATTGATACCCGAGAGACCTGAACAAGACCGGTTACGACAACTCGGCCACCCGCTGTGGCTCGCGACGCTGGTAATAGGTGGCCATCAGCACCAGTACCAGCAGCACGCCGCCAAGCACCAGCGATGAGCCGACTGTGCCGAAGTCCAGCCCGCCTTTCTCGTGTGACTTGGTCAGCACGTCGCCCAGCGTGGCACCGAACGGACGGGTGAGGACGAAGGCGATCCAGAACAGCACGACGCCCGAGATCTTCGTCCAGTAGCGGGCTGCGGCCACCAGCGCGATCGCCGAGCCGATCAGCAGCGCGCCACCCGCGAAGCCCAGGCCGGAATCATCGGCCAGGTAATCGCCCAGGGCGGTGCCCAGGGTGTTGGAGAACAGGATCGCTACCCAATAGTACAGCTCGCCACCACGATTGCGGATGCGGCTGACGTCCAGCGGGTTGCCGCTCAGGCGCCACAGGGCAAAGGTCAGCAGGAGAATGCCGATCAGCAGTGCCGAGCCCATGGCGTAGCCCATGCCCAGGGTCCGGTCCATGAAATCGGACATGGTGGTACCGGCGGTACTGGTGGAAAGGATCACCAGCCAATACAGCATCGGGTGATATCGGCGCGAGTAGAGCTGGGTGACCAGGGTCACCAGGAACACGCTGATAAGCAACAGCGAACTCATGGCGTAGCCGATGTCCAGGGTCATCGACAGCAGGTCGCCGGCCGTCTCGCCGAGGGTGGTGGCGCAGATCTTCATGACCCAGAAGGCCAAGGTGATTTGCGGGAGTTTGTTCATGGGTGTGCCGCTCCAGGGGTTCAAGTGCGGCGATGGTGGCGAGCGAAGCCTGAAAAATCGGTTTGAGCCGCATGAAAAATCCGTTGATTGCTTAATCCCCAGGCTCGCGTGCCCTTAACTCCCCATTAATTTCCGCCTTTCATCTTTGTCGAACTGGAAAATTCATTGGCGGTCGTGCTGCACGCCACAGGCGATGCCCACTGCAAGCCAGGGATAGCCGCACCCTTAGCAATCGAATAAACAGATTTTTATGCGCTATTTTTTGCGCTTTTTTATCGATTTTATAGGCGTAGCATTGAACCCATAGAAACAACAACCCCTAGCAACTCACCGGAGCAACGACCATGAAAAACAAACTGATCCTCACCCTCGCCCTCTCTGTTCTGACCACTGGTGCCTTTGCCGAAGACGGCTTCGATCGTACCGGCGCCCACACCTTCGCTGCCGTGCAGAGCCAGTCGGCCACCTACGCAGAAGATGGCTTTGATCGTACCGGCGGCCAGCGCTTCGCCGAAGACGGCTTCGACCGCACCGGTGGCCAACGCTTCGCCGAAGACGGCTTCGATCGCACCGGCGGCCAACGCTTCGCAGAGGACGGCTTCGACCGCACCGGCGGCCAACGCTTCGCCGAAGACGGCTTCGACCGCACCAACGGCCACCGCATCAGCTGATCGCTGATGCGCGCAACCAGCCCGGCTTCGGCCGGGCTTGATCATTTGCAGCCGAGCCAAGCCTTGGCACACTAGGCGCCTTGTCCCCCACCAGGAAGGGCCTCGCGGCCTTGCGCAGATGTACTACTACGAACCCGCCAAAGGCCACGGCCTGCCCCACGACCCGTTCAACGCCATCGTCGGCCCACGGCCCATCGGCTGGATCTCCAGCCACGACCGCGAAGGCCGTCTGAACCTGGCGCCCTACAGCTTCTTCAACGCCTTCAACTACATCCCTCCGATCATCGGTTTCTGCAGCGTCGGGCGCAAAGACAGCCTGAACAACATCGAGCAGACCGGTGAGTTCGTCTGGAACCTGGCCACCCGTCCGCTGGCGGAACGAATGAACCAGAGCTGCGCCGCCGTGGCGGCGGATGTCGACGAGTTCGTGCTCAGCGGCCTCACCCCGACCGCCTCGAATGTGGTCAAGGTGCCGCGTGTCGGCGAAAGCCCGGTGAGTTTCGAATGCAAGGTCAGCCAGATCGTCCAGCTCAAGCGTGCGGACCAGGAAGTGGTGCCCAGCTGGCTGATCCTCGGCGAGGTGGTGGCGGTGCACATTGCCGAGCACCTGCTGAAGGACGGCATCTACGATACCGCCGCCGCCGAGCCCATCCTGCGCGGCGGCGGCCCGGCCGACTACTTTGCGCTGGGCGAGTTGTTCAAGATGGCACGCCCACAGGTCTGATCAGAAGATCAGTTCACCTTCCTCGCCCACGCCCTGCAGGCGTTCGAGTTCGGCACAAGCGGCCTCGTCGGCCGCGATCGCCGACTGGAACACCTGCCCGTCCAGCACTTTGTGAAAGCGCGGCGCGCCACCCATGCCCAGGGCCTTCACGGCGATCGCCGCGTGGTAGCCGCCGCCTTGCACCGGAACCATTGCCGAAACCGCTTCGAAGTGGGGGAATTCTCTACGTGCCATGTCGCTCTGCGCCTGTGTGATCGAGGGGCGGCATTCTACACGCTAGGCGAACGTATGCAGGTCGAGGCTGCTGACCACCTGCTCCTGCACCAGCTCCCCGAACACATCGAGGGTGGGCGAGGCGAAATAGCCACTCATCGCCTGCTGGTCGCACCAGCTGCCGCTGAGCAGCCACAGGTCGGCATCGACCTGCGAGCGCTGCACGCTGAAGCTCAGGCAGCCCGGCGCACGTCGCGACGGCTCGAGCAGGTCGCGCAGGCGCACGCCGAGTTCCGCAGAACGACCGTTGCTGGCGCGGATGAAAGCCAGGTGTGTGACCGGTTGCTGCTGGGTCATGAACGATCTCCTTGAAGCGCTACGGACGGGAAAACCAGGCTGCCAAGGTTAGGGGTTCGCCCGCGCGGGCCGTTAGGCCATTACTGCCGGCCGATTGCCTGATCCTGCAGCGCGGCAGGATCAGGCAATCGATCTGCAGCTTTCGACTAGCATCTGCCATTGCCCAAACCTATGCTGCGTCGGTCAGCAGAGGAATCCCGCCATGACTTCATCCACGCCCCTTGATCCGCTTCTGGAGCAGCAACGCCAGGAGCTGGCCGGGCTGATCCGGCGTCACGCCCAAGGCCCCCATGGCTCGGTGTCGGCCATCGAAGACCTGTACCTGACGCGCTACGAAGAGGATGTGCGCGGCATGCCGGCCCTGGCGCAACCGGCCTTGTGCATTCTGGCCCAGGGCAGCAAGACATTGTTCCTGGGCGACGAACGCTATACCTACGACCCACTGCATTACATGGTGGTCTCGGTGACGCTGCCCATCACCGGCGCCCTCCTCGAAGCCAGCCCAGAGAATCCCTGTCTGGGCCTGCGCCTGGACATCGATCCGGCGCAGATCAGCCAGTTGATAGCCGAGAGCGGGCCGATACTGGTCCCTGGCCAGGCTTCCGGCCGTGGACTGTTCGTGGAGAAAAGCGATCCGCAACTGCTCGACACGCTGCTGCGCCTGGTGCGCCTGCTCGACAGCCCACGGGACATCGCCGTGCTCGCCCCACTGGTGCGCCGCGAACTGATGTACCGTGTGCTGCGCGGCCCCCAGGGCTGGCGCCTGTGCGAGATCGCCCTGTCCAGCAGCCAGACCCACCGGGTATGCCAAGCCATCGCCTGGCTCAACCGGCATTACCAGGAGCCGTTGCGCATCGAAGACCTGGCACGCGAGGTCAACCTCAGCACCTCGACCCTGCACCACCGTTTCAAGGCGGTGACCTCGATGAGCCCGTTGCAGTACCAGAAGCAGCTGCGCCTGCAGGAGGCGCGGCGACTGATGCTCAACGACGGACTGGAGGCTGCGGTGGCCGGCTACCGGGTGGGCTATGAAAGTCCGTCACAGTTCAGCCGCGAGTACAGCCGCTTGTACGGTGCGCCGCCAATTCGCGACGTGGCGCGCCTGCGCGCCAGCGCCAGCTGAAGAGCGACGAGCATCGGACGACTGTAGGAGTGGGCTTGCCCCGCGATCGAGGGCAAAGCCCTCGCTACAGCTTCAGCCCTGAACCGCCCGCTGCCACTGACCTTGATCCACCTGGATCAAGGTCGGTCCCTGACGCTCCACTGCCCGGCCCAACGCCGCCTGCAACTGCCCCACATCGCCCACGTTCTCGGCTTCAGCCCCCAACGCCCGCGCCACGCCAATGAAGTCCGGAGTATGGATGTCCACACCGACCGGCTCGATCGCCCGGTTGACCATGTACTTCTTGATTTCCTCGTACCCCTGGTTGTTCCACAGCAGCACGATCAGCGGCACCTGCGCCTCGACCGCGCTGGCCAGCTCGGGCAGGGTGAACTGCAGCCCGCCGTCACCGATCAGGCACACCGCCGGTGCGCGTACGGCGGGCGACTCGGCGCTGCCCAGCCAGGCGCCCATGGCGGCCGGCAACGCGTAGCCCAGCGTGCCGTAACCGGTCGAGGCATTGAACCAGCGACGCGGCCTGGCCATGTCCAGGGTCAGGTTGCCGGTATAGACCGGCTGGGTCGAGTCGCCCACCAGGATGGCGTCCGGCAGGGTTTGCAGGATGCTGGTCAGCAGACGGGTCTGGCTCAGGGTCGGCTGGTCCCAGCTGGCTGCGTTGTCCTGGCGCAAGCGGGCGGCCCGCGCCGCGCCCCAATCGCTATCGCGCGGCGGTTGCGCCTGCAGGTTCAGGGCCACCAACAGTGCTTCGGTAGCCTGGACGGCATCGGCCACCAGGGCCAGTTCGGGCAGGTAGTTGCGGACCGTCTGGTCCGGGTCGATATCGATCCGCAACAGGCTGCCGGGAATCTCGAAGCCGCCCTTGAAGGTCACGTCGTAGTCGGTTTCGGCCAGTTCGGTGCCGATGGCCAGCACCACGTCGGCCTCGGCCACCAGCGCACGGGTGGCCGGCAGGGTCTGGGTCGAGCCGATCTGCAGCGGATGGTTGGCGGGCAACAACCCCTTCGCGTTGATGGTCAGCGCCACCGGCGCCTGCAGGTGCTCGGCCAGCCGCGCCAGCCCGGCGCCCGCCTCCAGCGCACCGCCACCAGCGAGGATCAGCGGACGCCGCGCCTTGGCCAGGCGCACGGCCATGCGCTGCACGGTCTGTGGCGCGGCACCGGCACGGGTGGTGCGCACCACCCGGCCCGGCAACAGGTGATCGGCGGGCTCCACCAGCACATCCAGCGGGATCTCGATGTGCACCGGGCGCGGGCGGGCACCGTCGAACACGGCGAAAGCGCGGGCCAGCACCTCGGGCAGGTCATCGGCGCTCATCAGCGTGTGCGAGAACGCCGCCACCCCCGCGACCAAGCCGGCCTGGTTGAGCAGCTCGTGCAGTTTGCCGCGTCCGCCGCCCAGCTGGCTGCGCGATTGCACGCTGGAAATCACCAGCATCGGGATCGAGTCGGCGTAGGCCTGGCCCATGGCAGTGGTGATGTTGGTCATGCCCGGGCCGGTGATGATGAAGCACACCCCAGGCTTGCCCCGGGTACGCGAGTAGCCGTCGGCCATGAACCCGGCCCCCTGCTCGTGGCGCGGGGTGATGTGACGGATCGAGGAGGCGGCCAGGCCGCGGTAGAGTTCTACGGTATGCACACCGGGAATGCCGAAGACATGATCGACGCCATAGCCTTCGAGGAGTTTGACCAGCACTTCACCACAGGTTGCCATCATCGAGTACCCGATTCTTGTTGAGACCTGTGCTCATGGAACCAAGCGCCGACTACCGCCACAATGCAAAAAAACACATACTAGCCATGACCCCATATCATGGCTTGTCACGATGAAACGCCTGCCGCCCCTCCCCGCCCTGCACACCTTCCTGGTGACCGCCCAGCACTGCAACTTCACCCGCGCCGCGCAACAGCTGCATATCACCCAGGGCGCGGTCAGCCGGCAGATCGCCGGGCTCGAGGAGCACCTGGGCTACGCGCTGTTCCAGCGCCAGGCCCGGGGCCTGGCGCTGACCCGCGAAGGACAGGACTGGCTGCCCCGGGTGCAGCAGATCTTCGCCCTGATCGAACAAGGCGTGCGCGAGGTCGGCGGACGCAGCGCGACACTCCAGCTCAAGGCGCCGACCTGTGTGATGCGCTGGCTGCTGCCACGCTTGCTGGAATGGCAGGCACTGCGCCCGGATGTGCCGGTGGAGTTGACCACCACGGTGCAGCATGGCGTGGATTTTCGCCGCGAGGGCTTCGATGCGGCCGTGGTGTATGGCGCGGCGCCGAACCATGGGCTGCAGGTACACAAACTGTTCGACGAACAGCTGACGCCGGTCTGCGCGCCATCGCTATCGAGCGGCCCCTTGCAGTTGCGGGACCTGGCGCGGCAGATGCTGCTGCACCCTTCGAGGGACGAACATGACTGGCGACTGTGGTTGCAGGCGGTCAATGCCGGGTTCGAGCCCCAGGGGCCGAAGCAGCATTTCGAGACGTTGGACATGGCGATGGCCATGGCTTCCCAAGGGACGGGGATCGCCATCGGCGATTTTTCGCTGATCGGCGACGACCTGCGTGCAGGTCGGTTGTGCATGCCGTTCGAACTGAAGGTGACGACCGGGAAGGGCTATTACTTGGTGACGCCTTCGAAGACCATGCCCGCGGGGTTGGTCGAGTTGATGGAGTGGCTGCAAGCGCGTGCCTCAAGCCTTGCGAAACCTTTGTAGGAGCGGCCTTGTGCCGCGAAAGGGCCGCATAGCGGCCCCGGCAATTTCTGATTTGTCGCTGAAACCCTGGGGCTGCTATGCAGCCCTTTCGCGACACAAGGCCGCTCCTACAGGTACCGCGCGACTCAGTAGCCCACTGTGAACCGCGCCCGCGAATGCGCCGGTTTCTCCAGCTCGTCGAGCATGGCGATGGCGTAATCGGCAAAGGTGATCCAGCTCTTGCCGTCTGCACCGATCAGCAGGTGGTCCTTGCCCAGGGTATAACGCCCGCTGCGCTCACCTTCGACGAACTCCGCCGACGGCGACAGGAAGGTCCAGTCCAGGGTCGGCTCGCGGCGCAGCGTTTCGAGGAAGCGCACCCCGGCACTGGCCTCGGCCTTGTAGGCCTCGGGGAAGTCCGGGCTGTCGATCACCCGGTGCCCGGACGGCAGCAGCAGGCTGCCGGCCCCGCCCACCACCAGCAGGCGCTTGACCCCGGCCCGCTTGACCGGCTCGATGATCGCGCTCGGCTCGAGGGTGGAAAAATGCGCCGCGCTCAGCACCGCGTCGCAGCCCGCCACGGCCGCCTGCAGGGCGACACTATCCTTGGCATCCAGCGCCTTGACCGTCACGCCGTCACGCCCTTGCAGGCTGCCCGGATCCCGGGCGATGGCCACCACACTGTGACCACGACGCAGGGCCTCTTCCAGCAACTGGCTGCCGGCGCGCCCGGTGGCGCCGATGATTGCGATCTTGCTCATGGGAAACACTCCAACAGGTTGAAAGGGATTACCACTTCATCTCGCCCTTGGCGACCTTGGCCCCCAGTTCCAGGGAGCTCTCGTCGCCAAGGTTCGGGTAGCGTTGCTTCATCGCCGCGATCAGCGCGGCGGAGTCGGCGGCCTTGGCGGCTTCGGTATCGAAGTCACGAATGTAGCCGGCGGTAAAGCGCACCGCGTCCAGCGAGCGGCTGCTGTCGCCCAGGTAATGCCCAGGGATCACCGTGCGCGGGGCGAGCTGCTCGATCTTCGCCAGGGTGCTCAACCAGTCGGCGTGGGATTGCGCGGTCTGGGTGTCGGCCATCCACACGTGGATGTGCTCGGAAACCACAACGCCACCGACCACTGCCTTGATCGAGGGAATCCAGACGAAACTGCGGTCCGGCTGTGGACCGTCCAGGCCCACAACCTCCAGTGCCTGGCCTTCCAGCTCCAGGCGATTGCCCTTGAGGACCTGCGGCACCACCAGGCGTGCCGGCTTGTCCGCGCCCATCTGTGGGCCCCAGTAGGCCAGCTTGGCGTCCATGGTCTTGCGGATGTGCTCGACCGTGGCGGCCGAGGCGACCACCCGGGCCTTGGGAAACGCCTGGGTGATGGTGTCCAGGCCAAAGTAGTAGTCCGGGTCGCCATGGCTGACATAGATGGTGGTCAGTTGCTTGCCGCTGGCACGCAGGCGTTCGACCACCTGCTCAGCCTGGCCTGTGCCGAACTGCGCGTCGACCAGGATGGCATCGTGGGCGCCGCTGACGATCACCGAGCTGACCGGAAAGATCGCCGCGTGACCAGGGTTGTAGGCTTCGAGCTTGAGCGGTTCGCTGGCCATGGCCTGGCCGCCGAGGGTAAGACAGGCCAGCAGCAGGCCGCGCAGGGGGGTGAGAAGAGACATCGCAAGATCCTGTGAGTGGGACGATGCAGGCAAGCTTAGTTGCCCGAACCAATACAAAAAATGCGATGCTTCGACATAGTTTGTTTCTGAAATCGGACAGATCATGGACCGCCTCAACGCCATGCGCGTATTCGTCACCGTCGTCGACCTGGGCAGCCAGTCCGCCGCGGCGGATCATCTGGAGCTTTCCAGGCCCGTGGTCTCACGCTACCTGGCAGAGCTGGAGGACTGGGTCGGCGCGCGCCTGATGCAGCGCACCACGCGCAAGCTCAGCCTGACGGCGGCGGGCCTCGAGACCCTGCCCCGCTGCCGCCAGTTGCTGGAGCTGGCCGGCGACCTGCAGAACGCCGTGCGCCAGCCGGACGACGCCCCCCGCGGTGAACTGCGCATCAGCGTCAGCACTTCGTTCGGCCAGGCCCAGCTGGTGGATGCGCTGGCCGCCTATGTCAAACGCTACCCTGGGGTGAAGGTGGAACTGCAGATGCTCGACCGCACCGTCAACCTGGTGGACGAGCGCATCGACCTGGCCATCCGCACCAGCAACGATGTCGACCCCAACCTCATCGCCCGGCGCCTGAGCGTGTGCCGCTCGGTGGTCTGCGCCAGCCCCGCCTACCTGCGCGAGCACGGCACGCCGCGCCAGGTCGAGGAACTGAGCCGGCACAACTGCCTGACCCACGCCTACTTTGGTCACAACCTGTGGCATTTCGAGGTGGATGGGCAGAACGTCGCCGTGCCGGTGCAGGGCAATATCAGCGCCAACGAGGCCATGACCCTGCAGAAAGCCGCCCTGGCCCACGCCGGCATCGCCATGTTGCCCACCTACCAGGCGGCGGCCGCGTTGCGCAGTGGCGAGCTGGTGCGGCTGTTGCCGCACGCCAGTCCACGGGAGCTGACCCTGAATGCGGTGTACACCTCGCGCAAGCACATGCCGGCGACGCTGCGCAGCATGCTGGACTTCCTGGCGCAGCGGTTCGGCGACGAGCCGGAGTGGGACAAGGGATTGAGCTGAGTCCAGGCCATGCAGATCCGCGCACAAGGCCTATGCTTGAAGGTATCACCTGTTGCACCAACAGGAGGTCCGCACCATGAGCATCAAATCCAGGCGTTGCGCCCTCGTCTTCGCCCTGGTCGCGGTGGCCGGGCTCTATGGCTCGGCCTGCTGGCGGGTCGAGCTGCTGCGCAGCCAGCCCAATGCGGCCGCCAGCTGCGTCCACGAGCACTGCGTTCCCCACAGCGCCACGCTGAGCGCCGTCAGGTAGAGCGCATCACTCCTCGACGCTCATGTACTCCTTGGCCCAGCGGATGTAGTCCTCGGGCTGGGTGTAGGTGTGCGAAAGCTCGGTGGCGCCGAGGCTGTCCGACTTGTGCTGCAGGCCACGCTGCTGGCGCAGGCAGTCGTAGGTGGCCTTGATCGCGGCGAAGTACGCGGCATGGCCATCGACCACGATGCGCACGCCCAGGCGCGCCAGGCGCTCGTCGTCGCGCAGGTTCGGGTTGGCGTAGGTAACCAGCATCAGCGGCACGCTCAGGTGCTCGGCGATCTGCTCCAACTGCTCGAAGTCCTTCACCCCCACCATGCAGATGCCGTCGGCGCCAGCCTTCTGGTAGCTCTGGGTGCGGACGATGATTTCCTCGGTGGTGAGCACGCCGGCATTGGTCCTGGCGATGATCGCCAGCGCCGAGTCGACTCGCGCCTCCAGCGCCGCGCGGATCTTGCCCACGCCCTCCTCCACCGAGATCAGGTCGGTGGACTTGCGGCCGAACTGGGCCGGCAGCAAGGTGTCCTCGATGGTCAGCGCGGCCACGCCGGCGCGCTCCAGCTCGATGACCGTGCGCATCACGTTGAGCGCATTGCCATAGCCGTGGTCGGCGTCGGCGAGCACCGGCAACTGGGCGACGCGACCGATACGGGTGGCCTGCTCGACGAACTCGCTGAGGGTGATCAGGGCGAAGTCCGGCGCGGCCAGGACCTGCAACGAGGCGACCGAGCCGCCGAGGATGCCGACTTCGAAGCCCAGGTCCGCGGCGATACGGGCGGACATCGGGTCAAAGACCGAAGCGGTGTGATAGCACGAACCTGAAGCAAGCAGCTCGCGGAAGGCAAAACGCAGATCGTGGTGGGAAGCCTTGGGCATGATCACTCCGCTTGAACAATGAGAAATGGTGAACGGCTGACTACCGACCCCTGTATCGGGTCTACCTGACTGTTCCAACCGTCGCCATCTGGGCGGTCATGCTCGACATGCAGGCAGAGGAATAGAAGGTGTGGACATACAGCGACGCGAAATCCTGCGGCAAATGGCTGCACCATGCTGGTGCAGACCCCGGATTTCAGCCTCTGCGGCCCTGCCACGATATCACGCGGTCATGCAGCGCTGGATGAATGCGCCAATGCCGATCTTGCATAGGGGATGCATGGAGTACATAGGTAGCTATGTAACTCAGGTTACAATGCTCCACCATGAATGAGCCCATCGCGGGGCAAGCCCGCTCCCACGATGCCTCGCGATCGCGTCAGCGCTGACCACAAGGTATCCACTGTGACCGCCGCCCTGCCCCCCACCGTCCTGCGTAGCGTCCTGACCGCCCTGATGCTGGCAATCTTTCTCGGCGCCCTCGACCAGACCATCGTCGCCGTGTCGATGCCGGCGATTTCCGCGCAGTTCAATGATGTCGGGCTGCTGGCCTGGGTCATCTCCGGCTACATGGTGGCCATGACCATCGCCGTGCCGATCTACGGCAAGCTCGGCGACCTGTATGGCCGGCGGCGCATGATCCTCACCGGCACTGCTCTGTTCACCCTGGCCTCGGTGGCCTGCGGCCTGGCCCAGGACATGCCGCAGCTGGTGCTGGCGCGGGTGCTCCAGGGCATCGGTGCCGGCGGCATGGTGTCGGTGAGCCAGGCGATCATCGGCGACTTCGTGCCGCCCCGCGAACGTGGGCGCTACCAGGGCTATTTCAGCAGCATGTATGCCTTGGCCAGTGTCGCCGGGCCGGTGCTCGGCGGTTGGCTCACCGAGTACCTGTCCTGGCGCTGGGTGTTCTGGATCAACCTGCCGCTGGGGCTGGTCGCCCTGTGGGTGATCCACCGGGCGCTGGACGGCTTGTCGGTCAAGCGCCGCGAGGCCCGTGTGGACTACCTGGGCGCGGTGTTGATGATCCTCGGCCTGGGCAGCCTGCTGCTGGGCATCACCCTGGTCGGCCAGGGGCATGCCTGGCTGTCGTCGCAGGTGCTGGCGCTGCTGGGCTGCGCGCTGTTTGGGCTGCTGGCGTTCATCGCCCACGAGCGCCGTTGCCGCGAGCCGCTGCTGCCGCTGGGCCTGTTTGGCAACCGGGTCGCGGTGCTGTGCTGGTGCGTGATCTTCTTCGCCAGCTTCCAGTCGATCTCGCTGACCATGCTCATGCCCCTGCGCTTCCAGGGCATCACCGGTGCCGGCGCCGACAGCGCGGCGCTGCACCTGCTGCCGCTGGCCATGGGGCTACCCATCGGCGCCTTCACCGGCGGGCGCATGACCAGCCGCACCGGCCGCTTCAAGCCACAGATCCTCACCGGAGCACTGCTGATGCCGCTGGCCATCGCCGCCATGGCGCTGACGCCGCCGCAATCGGGGTTGCTCGGCGCGCTGTTCATGCTGCTCACCGGCATCGCCTGCGGCCTGCAGTTCCCCACCTCGCTGGTGGGCACGCAAAGCGCGGTGGACAGCCGGGACATCGGCGTGGCAACCAGCACCACCAACCTGTTCCGCTCGCTCGGCGGGGCAATGGGGGTGGCGTGCATGTCCAGCCTGCTGCTGGCGCTATTGCACCAGGGTGGTTTCGAAATGTTGGGCAATCCGCTATTGGGCAGCCTCAAAGCGGGAGAGGCGGATCCGCAGACCCAGGCGCGCTTGCTGGAAACCTTCCGCGACCTGTTGCTGGTCAGCGCCGGAGCGTCGCTGATCGGCCTGCTGGCGGCGCTGGTGTTGCCAGACAGGCAGTTGCGCGGGCGCTAAGGATTGTGGGAGCGGCGGTGCGCCGCTCCCACGTTATTAATTCTGCGTTAATCGGATGGGAGTAACACTTCCTCACAATCCTTAACAAAGTGTCATTTGCGCAAGCCTGGGCTCAAGCGCAGCATATCCAGCCCGGTGTCGACCCATTTTTCGACATCGCCCAACAGGTCGAAGCTGTCCGGCAACAGCAGCCAGCGGCCGATCAGGCCGTCCACATAGGCAAACATGGCCACCGCCGCCCGGTCGATATCGAGCTCGGCAGGCAACTGGCCACGACGTACCGCATTGCCCAAGGCCAGGGCAACGCTCTGATGGCAGTCCAGCACCGCGCCCTGGCGTTGCTGGCGAATCTCACACATGTCGTCGGTGAACTCGCACTTGTGATGCAGGATTTCATTGATACGCCGGGTACGGGCATCGAGCACCAGCTCGTTGAACACTTGCAGCAACAGCTTGCGCATGCAGCCGAGCGGGTCGAGTTCGTCCTCGCTTTCACTGGCCCGGGCCAGGTGATCATGGGTCTCGTGCAAGCTGTCGAGCAGCGCCTGCACCAGCTCCGCCTTGTTGCTGAAATGCCAATAGATCGCACCGCGGGTCACCCCCGCGAGCTCGGCGATGTCGGCCAGGGTGGTACGCGCGACCCCGCGCTTGTAGAAGGCCTTTTCCGCCGCCTCGATGATCTGGGCACGGGTTTCCTGGGCTTCTTCTTTGGTTCGACGGACCATGGCAGTACAACCTCATCAGGCCCCGCCCGCTCAGCTGGCGGACGGGAATCGGGCCGGGGCGAGCGCTTCATGGGCCACTCCCGGGTGCATGTGGACGATCCGCGGCGACTCACCGACGGTATTTACAAACAACCATGAATGTAAGTATATTCCTTAGCAAGCTATTTATCCACCGGATAGCGTTTTTCTCTTAAGACTCTTCCACTATATTCTTGAGCTCCCTTGCTCCTGCGACCCGAGGATCCTCATGCAATTCAAGCCAGCCGTAACCGCCCTGGTTTCCGCCGTGGCCCTGGCAACCCTGCTCAGTGGCTGTAAGAAAGAGGAAGCAGCGCCTGCGCCGCAGGCTCCTCAGGTCGGCGTCGTGACCGTGCAACCGCAAGCCTTCACCCTGACCTCGGAACTGCCGGGGCGCACCAGCGCCTACCGTGTGGCCGAGGTTCGCCCGCAGGTGAACGGCATCATTCTCAAGCGCCTGTTCAAGGAAGGCACCGACGTCAAGGAAGGGCAGCAGCTCTACCAGATCGACCCGGCCGTCTACGAGGCGACCCTGGCCAACGCCCAGGCCAACCTGCAGGCTACCCGCTCGCTGGCCGAACGCTACAAGCAACTGATCGACGAGCAGGCCGTCTCCAAGCAGGAATACGACGACGCCAATGCCAAACGATTGCAGGCCGAGGCATCGCTCAAGAGCGCCCAGATCGACCTGCGCTACACCAAGGTGCTGGCGCCGATCAGTGGCCGCATCGGTCGATCCTCGGTCACCGAAGGCGCCCTGGTGAACAACGGCCAGACCAACGCCATGGCCACCATCCAGCAGCTCGACCCGATCTATGTCGACGTCACCCAGTCCACCGCCGAGCTGCTCAAGCTGCGCCGTGACCTGGAAGGCGGCCAACTGCAGAAGGCCGGCGACAACGCCGCCCAGGTGCAGCTGGTGCTGGAAGACGGCAGCCTGTTCAAGCAACAGGGTCGCCTGGAGTTCTCCGAAGTCGCGGTCGACGAGACCACAGGCTCCGTCACCCTGCGCGCGATCTTCCCCAACCCCGACCACACCCTGCTGCCCGGCATGTTCGTCCATGCGCGGCTCAAGGCCGGGATCAACGCCAACGCCATCCTGGCCCCGCAACAGGGCGTGACCCGCGACCTCAAGGGCGCGCCGACCGCATTGGTGGTCAACCAGGAGAACAAGGTCGAACTGCGCCAGCTCAAGGCCAGCCGCACCCTGGGCAGTGACTGGCTGATCGAGGAAGGCCTGAACCCGGGCGACCGTCTGATCACCGAAGGGCTGCAGTTCGTGCGCCCGGGTGTCGAGGTCAAGGTCAGCGAAGCCACCAACGTCAAGAAGCCGGCCGGCCCTGCTCAGGCCAACACGGCCAAAGCCGACGCCAAAGCGGAGTAAACCATGTCGAAGTTCTTTATCGATCGCCCGATCTTCGCCTGGGTGATCGCCCTGGTGATCATGCTGGTCGGCGCCCTGTCGATCCTGAAGCTGCCGATCAACCAGTATCCGAGCATCGCCCCGCCGGCCATCGCCATCTCCGTGACCTACCCGGGCGCCTCGGCGCAGACCGTGCAGGACACCGTGGTGCAGGTGATCGAGCAGCAGCTCAACGGTATCGACAACCTGCGTTATGTGTCGTCGGAAAGTAACTCCGACGGCAGCATGACCATCACCGCCACCTTCGAGCAGGGCACCAACTCCGACACCGCGCAGGTCCAGGTACAGAACAAGCTGAACCTGGCCACCCCGCTGTTGCCGCAGGAAGTGCAACAGCAAGGTATCCGCGTCACCAAGGCAGTGAAGAACTTCCTGCTGGTGATCGGCCTGGTGTCCGAAGACGGCAGCATGACCAAGGACGACCTGGCCAACTACATCGTCTCCAACATGCAGGACCCGATCTCGCGGACCGCGGGCGTCGGTGACTTCCAGGTGTTCGGTGCGCAGTACGCCATGCGCATCTGGCTGGATCCAGCCAAGCTGAACAAGTTCCAGCTGACCCCGGTCGATGTGCGCACCGCCGTGGCCGCGCAGAACGTCCAGGTCTCGTCCGGCCAGCTCGGCGGCCTGCCGGCACTGCCGGGTACCCAGCTCAACGCCACCATCATCGGCAAGACCCGCCTGCAGACCGCCGAGCAGTTCGAAAAGATCCTGCTCAAGGTCAACAACGACGGTTCCCAGGTACGCCTGGGCGACGTCGCCACGGTCGGCCTGGGCGGCGAGAACTACGCCATCAGCGCCCAGTACAACGGCATGCCGGCCTCGGGCCTGGCGGTAAAGCTGGCCACCGGTGCCAACGCCCTGGATACCGCCAAGGCGCTACGCACCACCATCAGCGACCTGGAGCCGTTCTTCCCGCCTGGCGTGAAGGCCGTGTTCCCGTATGACACCACCCCGGTGGTCACCGAATCGATCAGCGGCGTGATCCACACCCTGATCGAGGCCGTGGTCCTGGTGTTCCTGGTGATGTACCTGTTCCTGCAGAACTTCCGCGCCACCATCATCACCACCATGACCGTGCCGGTGGTGTTGCTGGGTACCTTCGGCATCCTTGCCGCCGCCGGTTTCAGCATCAACACCCTGACCATGTTCGCCATGGTCCTGGCCATCGGCCTGCTGGTGGACGATGCCATCGTCGTGGTGGAGAACGTCGAGCGGGTGATGTCCGAGGAAGGGTTGCCGCCCAAGGAGGCAACCAAACGCTCCATGGAGCAGATCCAGGGCGCCCTGGTGGGTATCGCCCTGGTCCTGTCGGCGGTACTGCTGCCGATGGCCTTCTTCGGCGGTTCCACCGGTGTGATCTATCGCCAGTTCTCCATCACCATCGTCTCGGCCATGGGCCTGTCGGTGCTGGTGGCGCTGATCTTCACCCCGGCCCTGTGCGCCACCATGCTCAAGCCGCTGAAGAAGGGCGAGCACCATGTGGCCAAGCGCGGCTTCTTCGGCTGGTTCAACCGCAACTTCGACCGCAGCGTCGTCGGCTACGAGCGCAGCGTCGGCACCATCCTGCGCAACAAGATCCCGTTCCTGCTGGCCTACGCCCTGATCGTGGTCGGCATGATCTGGCTGTTTGCCCGTATCCCCACCGCGTTCCTGCCGGAAGAAGACCAGGGCGTGCTGTTCGCCCAGGTGCAGACCCCGGCCGGCTCCAGTGCCGAGCGCACCCAGGTGGTGGTCGACCAGATGCGTGAGTACCTGCTCGACAAGGAAGCCGACACCGTGGCATCGGTGTTCACCGTCAACGGTTTCAACTTCGCCGGCCGTGGCCAGAGCTCGGGCATGGCGTTCATCATGCTCAAGCCGTGGGACGAGCGTTCGAAGGAGAACAGCGTGTTCGCCCTCGCCCAGCGCGCGCAGATGCACTTCTTCAGCTTCCGCGACGCGATGGTGTTCGCCTTCGCCCCGCCGGCGGTACTCGAACTGGGTAACGCCACCGGCTTCGACGTGTTCCTCCAGGACCGCGCCGGCGTCGGCCACGCGAAACTGATGGAAGCGCGCAACCAGTTCCTGGCCAAGGCCGCGCAGAGCAAGATCCTCAGCGCCGTGCGTCCGAACGGCCTGAACGACGAGCCGCAGTACCAGCTGACCATCGACGACGAACGCGCCAGTGCCTTGGGCGTGACCATCGCCGACATCAACAACACCCTGTCGATCGCCCTGGGCGGTAGCTACGTCAACGACTTCATCGACCGCGGTCGGGTCAAGAAGGTCTACATCCAGGGCGAGCCGAACTCGCGGATGAGCCCGGAAGACCTGCAGAAGTGGTACGTGCGCAACGGCAAGGGCGAGATGGTGCCGTTCTCCTCCTTCGCCAAGGGCGAATGGAGCTACGGCTCGCCGAAGCTGTCGCGCTACAACGGCGTGGAAGCGGTCGAGATCCTCGGTACCCCGGCCCCGGGCTACAGTACCGGTGAGGCCATGGCCGAAGTCGAGCGCATCGCTGGCGAACTGCCAACCGGTATCGGCTACTCCTGGACCGGAATGTCCTACGAGGAAAAACTCTCCGGCTCGCAGATGCCGGCGCTGTTCGCCCTCTCGGTACTGTTCGTGTTCCTGTGCCTGGCGGCGCTGTACGAAAGCTGGTCGATCCCGATCGCGGTCGTGCTCGTGGTACCGCTGGGCATCATCGGTGCCCTGCTCGCCACCAGCCTGCGCGGGTTGTCCAACGACGTGTACTTCCTGGTCGGCCTGCTGACCACGATCGGCCTGGCGGCGAAGAACGCCATCCTGATCGTCGAGTTCGCCAAGGAGCTGCACGAGCAAGGCCGCAGCCTGTACGACGCTGCGATCGAGGCGTGCCGCATGCGTCTGCGCCCGATCATCATGACCTCGCTGGCGTTCATCCTCGGCGTGGTACCGTTGACCATCGCCAGCGGCGCCGGCGCCGGCAGCCAGCACGCCATCGGTACCGGCGTGATCGGCGGCATGATCAGTGCGACCGTGCTGGCCATCTTCTGGGTACCGCTATTCTTCGTCGCAGTGTCGTCGCTGTTCGGCAGCAAAGAGCCGAAAGAACACGCCACCCCTGAAACTCCACGTTATGAGGCTGGGCAATGACCAAGTCTTTGTTGTCCCTGGCGGTAACCGCCTTCATCCTCGGCGGCTGCTCGCTGATCCCCGACTACCAGACGCCCGAGGCGCCGGTGGCCGCGCAGTGGCCGCAAGGTCCTGCGTACTCGCCGACCGAGTCGGCCAACGTTGCCGCGGCCGAGCAGGGTTGGCGCCAGTTCTTCCACGATCCGGCACTGCAGCAACTGATCCAGACCTCGCTGGAAAACAACCGCGACCTGCGCGTCGCGGCGTTGAACATCGACGCCTACCGCGCCCAGTACCGTATCCAGCGCGCCGACCTGCTGCCGGCCGTGTCGGCCAATGGCAGCGGCAGCCGCCAGCGGATGCCGGCGAACATGTCGCAGACCGGCGAATCCACCATCAGCAGCCAGTACTCGGCCACCCTGGGTGTCAGCTCCTATGAGCTGGACCTGTTCGGTCGCGTGCGCAGCCTGACCGAGCAGGCCCTGGAAACCTACCTGTCCAGCGAGCAGGCGCGTCGCTCCACGCAGATCAGCCTGGTGGCCAGCGTGGCCAACGCCTACTACACCTGGCAGGCCGACCAGGCGCTGCTGAAGCTGACCGAAGAAACGCTCAAGACGTACGAAGAGAGCTACAACCTGACCCGCCGCAGCAATGAGGTGGGCGTGGCTTCGGCACTGGATCTGAGCCAGGCCCGCACCGCCGTCGAAGGCGCGCGGGTCAAGCTGTCGCAGTACCAGCGCCTGGTCGCCCAGGACCTGAACAGCCTGACTGTGCTGGTGGGTACCGGCGTGCCGGCCACCCTGCCCAAGCCGCTGGAGCTCAATGCCGACCAGCTGGCCGAAGTGCCGGCGGGCCTGCCGTCCGACATCCTGCAGCGCCGTCCGGACATCCAGGAAGCCGAGCACCTGCTCAAGGCCGCCAACGCCAACATCGGCGCCGCCCGCGCCGCGTTCTTCCCGAGCATCAGCCTGACCGCCAACGCCGGTACCCTGAGCCCGGACATGGGCGGGCTGTTCAAGGGTGGCTCGGGCACCTGGCTGTTCCAGCCGCAGATCAACCTGCCGATCTTCAATGCCGGTAGCCTCAAAGCCAGCCTGGACTACTCGAAGATCCAGAAGGACATCAACGTCGCCAAGTACGAAAAGACCATCCAGACCGCCTTCCAGGAAGTCGCCGATGGCCTGGCCGCACGCAAGACGTTCGAAGAGCAGCTGCAGGCGCAACGCGACCTGGTGGCGGCGAACCAGGACTACTACCGCCTGGCCGAGCGCCGCTACCGCATCGGTATCGACAGCAACCTGACCTTCCTCGACGCCCAGCGCAACCTGTTCAGCGCCCAGCAGTCGCTGATCGGCGATCGCCTGTCGCAGCTGGTCAGCGAGGTCAACCTGTACAAGGCCCTTGGTGGCGGCTGGTACGAGCAGACCCAGCAGCAGGCCTCGATCCAGACGCCGAAAGGCTGATTGGAGCGGTAACGCATCAAGCCCACCCTTGCGGTGGGCTTTTTGTTGCCGGTACGGGCCTCATCGCGGGGCAAGCCCGCGATACCGGTCGGCCAACATTACGTTCGATAATCGCCCCATTCCGCGTTCCACGAATTGCCTCGCCCCCACCCTCCCCCGCACCATCGCCCACGCAACGTTGCACAAGCTCTCTCTAAAGACGCCCGATCCTGCGGCCCGCACCCGCAGCGCACCGGCTCGCCCAATAAAAACAAGAGATCCACGACAGATGAGCACTTTGCAACCCGCACGCCAGCTGCTGCCGGGCCTGTTGGCCCTGTCCTGCGCCTTGCCCGCCGTCGCCGCCGAAAGCGGTTTCCTGGAGGACGCCAAGGCCAGCCTCAACCTGCGCAACTTCTACATCAACCGCAACTTCGTCGACCCGGCCAACCCCCAGGGCAAGGCCGAGGAATGGACCCAGAGCTTCATCCTCGACGCCCGTTCCGGCTTCACCCAGGGCACCGTCGGCTTCGGTGTGGACGTGCTGGGGCTGTACTCGGTCAAGCTCGACGGTGGCAAGGGCACGGCCGGCACCCACCTGCTGCCGGTGCATGACGATGGCCGCCCGGCCGATGATTTCGGCCGCCTGGGCGTGGCGTTCAAGGCGCGCCTGTCGCAGACCGAACTCAAGGTCGGCGAGTGGATGCCGGTACTGCCGGTCCTGCGTTCGGACGATGGCCGCTCGCTGCCGCAGACATTCCGCGGCGGCCAGCTCACCTCGAAGGAGATCGACGGCCTGACCCTCTATGCCGGCCAGTTCCGCGGCAACAGCCCGCGCAACGACGCGAGCATGGAAGACATGTTCATGCAGGGGCGCGCCGGCATCACCTCCGACCGCTTCAACTTCGCCGGTGGCGAATACAGCTTCAACGACAAGCGCACGATGGTCGGCCTGTGGGACGCCCGCCTCAAGGACATCTACCGCCAGCAGTACCTGAACCTGGTGCACAGCCAGCCCCTGGGCGACTGGACCCTAGGCGCCAACCTGGGCTACTTCCTCGGCAAGGAAGACGGCAGCGCCCGCGCCGGCGACCTCGACAACCGCACCGCCTCGGCCATGCTCTCGGCGCGCTACCAGGGCCACACCTTCTTCGTCGGCCTGCAGAAGGTCAGCGGCGACGATGCCTGGATGCGGGTCAACGGCACCAGCGGTGGCACCCTGGCCAACGACAGCTACAATGCCAGCTTCGATAATGCCAAGGAGCGCTCCTGGCAGGTGCGCCATGACTTCAACTTCGTCACCGTGGGCATCCCCGGGCTGACCCTGATGAACCGCTACATCAAGGGTGACAACGTGCATGCGGGCGGGGTGGACGATGGCAAGGAGTGGGCCCGGGAGACCGAGCTGGCCTATGTGGTGCAGGCCGGGACGTTCAAGGACCTGTCGGTGAAATGGCGCAACTCGACCATGCGCAGGGATTTCAGCAGCAATGCGTTCGACGAGAACCGCTTGATCGTCAGTTACCCGCTCAATCTTCTTTGATGCCATCGCGGGGCAAGCCCGCTCCCACGCCGCCCGCCGAAACCAGTAATGGCGTGGGAGCAACGTGGGAGCGGGCTTGCCCCGCGATTAGGCCTGCCACCTGACAAATAACTAAAAGACATATTCAAATTAATTAACATTCTTTGACGCTATATGTAACAAGTCGCTAAAACCAAGCTCCGCCCCCCGCACCAGAGCCCGAGCATGGACCTCCGCCAACTGCGCTATTTCATCGCCCTCACCGAATACCGCAGTTTCGTCCGCGCCGCCGAAGCCATGGGCATCACTCAACCCGCCTTCAGCCGCGCCATCCAGAACCTCGAACAGGCCTTCGGCTGCGCCCTGGTCGATCGCGCCAACAAATCGCTGCCCCCCACCCCCGAGGGACAGGTTGTACTGCAACACGCCCGCCGCCTGGTACAAGGCGCGGCGCAGTTGAACAACGAGGTGCTGCAGATGACCAAGCTCGATGCCGGCGAACTGCATTTCGGCAGCGGCCCGGCCCTGGCCGTGCGCCTGGTGCCCCAGGCCCTGCAACACTTCATCGAGCGCCATCCGGGCATCCGCACCGCGCTGCTGGTGGACAACGCCGAACGCCTGGGCCAGGCCCTGCGGCGCGAGCAGATCGAGTTCTTCGTCGATGACGTGCGCCCGTTCGAGGCCGACCCGAACTTCCACACCGAAGCGCTCACCCCGCGCCCCGGCCTGTTCTTCTGCCGCCCCGGGCACCCGCTGCTGGCCAAGGACAGCCTGTCAACCAACGACCTGTTCGCCTACCCACTGGCCAGCGCGTTGCTGGCGCCGGGCGTGCGCAAGCGCCTGGCCAACCTCAGTGGACGCAGCGACTTCACCCCGCACCTGCAGACCGAGCACCTGGCGGTGCTGCGCAGCGTGGTGCTGGCCAGCGATGCCATCGGCACGGCCAGCGAGGAAGCGGTGGCCGAAGACCTGGCCGTCGGCGATCTGGTACGCCTGCACTGGCGCAACCTGCCGCCGGGCCTGGAAGTGCTCAGCGTGCGCTGCGGGGTGATCAGTCGCAGCGGCTATCGCCTGTCACCGGCGGCGCGGGCGATGATCGACACCCTGGTCAGCCTGGATGCTGCCCCATCGCCCGCAGACGCCGGGCATCGACAATCTCCACCTCGCCATAGCCCAGGCGTACCACGCCGGACTGTTCGAGGCTCCTGAGGATCTGGTTGATGGTCTGGCGCGACAACGACAACATCAGGGCAAGCTGTTCCTGGGACACCTGCAGCCGCCACTGGGCGACATCGCGCTCACCGTAGCCTTCGGCCATCTGCAGCAGACGCTGGGCCACCCGCGGCGCGGCGGCCAGCAGGCTCTGCTGCTCCAGGGCGACGAACACCCAGCGCAACTTGTGGCTCATCAGCAAGGCCAGCTCACGCCAATGCACAGGCTCGCGCGCCAGCCACTCGAGCAGCGGCGCCTGGGGGATCCACAGCAGGCGCGTCGGCCCTTCGGCATAGGCGTCGTGGGTACGCGGCTGACCGTCGAACAGGCTGATCTCGCCAAACCAGTGGGGCGACTCGACCAGCGTCAGCAGTGCCTCCTTGCCCTCGCTGCTGACCGCGCCGACCCGCATCGCCCCCTCCAGCACCGCATACAGGCCACAGGGCGCATCGCCGCGCTGGAACAGGCATTGCCCCGGCGCCAGCTCGCGCGCACGGCCCAGGGCCAGCAGGCTATCCTGAACGGTAGCGGGCAATTGCCGGAACCACTGGCCATGCAGCAGCTGGGTACGCGAATCGTGCATGGTGCCTCGCAAAACGAACTCTGTCGGCCAGGCGACAGACGACGGTGACTGAACAGGGGCAAGCTGCGCTCACCCCTGATGGAGGAACAACAATGAAAAACCTCGTCGAGCACCTGAGTCAATACGCGGCCTACCACCGCGATCCGCGCAACATCGCCACCCACTTCATCGGCATTCCGCTGATCGTGCTGGCCGTGGCCATCCTGCTGTCGCGCCCCGGCTGGGACCTGGCCGGCATCTGGCTGTCGCCGGCGCTGTTGCTGGCGGGCTGGTCGGTGTGGTTCTACCTGCGCCTGGACCTGCGCTTCGGGCTGCTGATGGGCCTGCTGCTGGGGCTGTGCCTGTGGGCCGGCCAGGCACTGGCCGTGCAGAGCACCGGACTGTGGCTGAGCGCCGGGCTGGGGGCGTTCGTGGTGGGCTGGATCATCCAGTTCGTCGGCCACTGGTACGAAGGGCGAAAGCCGGCGTTCGTCGATGACCTGAGCGGGCTGATCATCGGGCCGCTGTTCGTGGTGGCGGAGCTGGCGTTCATGGCCGGGCTGTGCCCTGAGCTGAAAAAAGCCGTGGAGGCCAATGCCGGGCCGGTGGCCATCCGCCAGAAGAAAGCGGCGATCTGACCCCACCTCGAGGCATGCGCAGTCCCTGTAGGAGCGGCCTTGTGTCGCGATGGGCTGCGCAGCAGCCCCGGCAATCTCTCAAGTCACCTGGGTGCGCGACTCCACCCCCAGCTCATCCCACACAGACTCGGCCAGGTGGAACGTGGCATTGGCCGCCGGGATCCCGCAGTAGATCGCGCTCTGCATGATCACCTCCTTGATCTCCTCCCGCGTCACGCCATTATTGGCGGCGGCGCGCAGATGCAGCTTGAGCTCTTCATTGCGGTTCATGCCGATCAACATGGCGATGGTGATCAGGCTGCGGGTATGCCGCGGCAACCCCGGACGCGTCCAGATATCGCCCCAGGCATGCCGGGTGATCATCTCCTGGAACTCGCCGTTGAAGTCATTGAGTTTCTCCAGGCTGCGGTCGACATGGGCGTCGCCCAGTACCGCGCGACGCACCTGCATGCCCGCCTCGTAACGTTGTTTCTCGTCCACGGTGTACTCCTCAGCGGCTCGACAGGAAGTCGAGCACACGGCGGCTGAACGGCGCGCCGATCTCGACATTGGACAGGTGCGCCGCCGCAAACTCGACGTACTCGGCGCCGAGGATCCCGGCCTGCATGAAGCGACCGTGCTCGGGGGTGGTCACCGCATCGGCGGTGCCGGCGACAACCAGGGTCGGCACCTGGATACGGTTGAGCTGGTCACGGAAATCGGCATCGCGCACCGCGGCGCAATTGGCCGCGTAGCCCTCCGGCGAGGTCTGCGCCAGCATCTGGCAGATGCGCAGGGTACGCTCCGGCTCGGCGGCGGCGAACGCCGGGGTGAACCAGCGGGCGATGGAGGCATCGCGCAAATCGGCCATGGCCTGCCGGCCGCCCGCAAGCACGGTGTCGATGCGAGTATTCCACACCTCATCGTTGGCGATCTTCGCCGCGGTATTGCACAGGGTCAGGCTGAGCAGACGGCTGCCCGCGTTGATGCCCAGCCACTGACCGATCAGCCCCCCCATGGACAGGCCGATGAAATGGGCCTTCTCGATATCCAGGGCATCGAGCAGGGCCAGCACGTCGCCTGCCAGTTGCTCGATGCTGTAGGGGCCCTCGGTGACCAGCGAACCGCCATGCCCCCGGGTGTCGTAGCGCAGCACGCGGTAATGCTCGGCCCATGCCGGGATCTGCGCATCCCACATGTGCAGGTCGGTGCCCAGCGAGTTGGACAGGACCAGCACCGGCGCATCGGCCGGACCGTCGAGTTGGTAATGCAATGCGCCATCGGCCAGTTGCAGGTGCGCCACAGCGGTCTCCTTTCAGGCAGTGAATCGTTGATGTTCGGCCACGGCCCGTGCCACCCAGACACGGGCCTGGCCGAGGTAATGGGCAGGGTCGAGCAGACGGTCGAGTTCGTCAGCGGACAGTTCGGCGCTGACCTGCGGTTCGTCGCCGAGCACGGCACGCAGGTGGCGCCCCTCGGCCACGGCGCGCTGGCAGCATTGCTCCAGCAGGTGATGGGCACGCTCGCGCCCCAGGCGCTGGGCGAGCACGATACTGACCGCCTCGGCCAGCACCAGGCCCTGGGTCAGGTCCAGGTTGCGGCGCATACGGACGGCGTCCACCTCCATGCCCTCGGCGATCAGCTGCGCCTGGCGCAGGGCGCCGGAGACCAGGCAGCAGATTTCCGGCAGGGTTTCCCATTCGGCGTGCCACAGGCCAAGGCTGCGCTCGTGCTCCTGGGGCATCGCGGCGAACAGTGTCGAGACCAGTCCCGGCACGCGGGTGGCGGCACCGATCAGCACCGCCGCGCCCACCGGGTTGCGCTTGTGCGGCATGGTCGAAGACCCGCCCTTGCCCGGCGCGCCGGGCTCGAACAGCTCGCCCGCCTCGGTCTGCATCAACAGGCTGACATCCCGGCCGAACTTGCCCAGGCTGCCGGCGACCAGGCCCAGTACCGAGGCGAATTCCACCAGGCGGTCCCGCTGGGTGTGCCACGGCTGTTCGGGCAAAGACAGTTTCAACTGCGCGGCCAGGGCCTCGGCCACCGGCAAGGCCTTGCTGCCCAGCGCCGCCAGGCTGCCGGAGGCGCCGCCAAACTGCAGCACCAGCAGGCGCGGGCGCAGCTCCTTGAGGCGCTGGCGATGACGAGTCAGGGCGCCGAGCACACCGGCCAGCTTCATCCCCAGCGTCACTGGCGTCGCATGCTGCAGCCAGGTACGCCCCACCAGCGGCGTGTCGGCATGCTGCAGCGCCTGGCGGGCCAGGGTGTCGGCCAGCTTGCCGAGGTCGCCGTCGATCAGCGCCAGGGCGTCACGCAGCTGCAGCACCAGGCCACTGTCCATCGCATCCTGGCTGGTAGCGCCCAGGTGCACGTAGCGCTCGGCCTCGGGCACGCCGCTGGCAACCACCTTGCCCAAGGCCTTGACCAGCGGAATCGCCGAGTTGCCAGCGGTGGCGATGGCATCGGCCAAGGCACGCACGTCATAGCGCTCGGCCTTACAGGCCGTCTCGATGGCGCTCACCGCCGTGTGCGGCACCAGCCCGGCACCCGCCTCGGCGCGGGCCAGGGCGGCCTCGAAATCGAGCATGCCCTGCAACCGGCCACGGTCGGAGAAGATCTCGCGCATCGCCGGCGCGGTGAAGTAGGCATCGAACAGTTGGTTGCTCATGCAACGTCCTTAATGATCGTGGTGCAGGTACGCCGCCTGCTTGGGCAGGCGCAGGCTGAACAGGAAGGCCACCGCCATCATCGCGGTCACGTACCAGTAGAAGGTGTTCTCCATGCCTAAGGTTTTCAAGCCCAGCGCCACGTATTCGGCGGAGCCGCCGAACACCGCGTTGGCCACCGCGTAGGCCAGCCCCACCCCCAGCGCACGGACCTGCGGGGGGAACATCTCGGCCTTCACCAGGCCGCTGATGGAGGTGTAGAAGCTGACGATGCACAGCGCCAGGGTCACCAGCACGAAGGCCATGAACGGGCTGCTCACGGTCTTCAGCGCCATCAGCAGCGGCACGGTGAAGAGCGTCCCGAGGGCGCCGAACAGCAGCATCGAATTGCGTCGGCCAATGCGGTCGGAGAGCATGCCGAACACCGGCTGCAGGATCATGAACAGGAACAGCGCGCCGGTCATGACGAAACTGGCGCTCTTGGCGTTCATCCCGGCGGTGTTGACCAGGTATTTCTGCATGTAGGTGGTGAAGGTGTAGAAGATCAGCGAGCCACCGGCGGTGTAGCCCAATACCGTGACAAAGGCGGCGGCATGGTTGCGGAACAGGCCGCGGATGGTACCGGCGTCCTTGTCCTGGCGGGTCTCGGCGCTGCTGGTCTCCTTCAGCGAGCGGCGCAGCATCAGCGAGATCAGCGCGGCGATGGCGCCGACCACGAACGGGATGCGCCAGCCGTATGCCCGCAGCTCCTCCTCGCTGAGCAGCTGTTGCAGGATCACCACCACCAGCACCGCCAGCAACTGGCCGCCGATCAGGGTGACGTACTGGAACGAGGCGAAGAAGCCGCGCTGGCCGCGCAAGGCCACTTCGCTCATGTAGGTGGCGGTGGTGCCGTACTCGCCGCCCACCGACAGGCCCTGGATCAGCCGCGCCAGGAGCAGCAGCGCCGGCGCCCAGGCGCCGATGCTGGCGTAGGTGGGCAGGCAGGCGATGATCAGCGAGCCGCCGCACATCATCAGCACCGAGATCATCAGCGAATTCTTGCGCCCGTGGCGATCGGCCAGGCGGCCGAAGATCCAGCCACCGATGGGGCGCATCAGGAAGCCCGCGGCGAACACGCCGGCGGTGTTGAGCAACTGCACGGTGGGGTCGTCGGAGGGGAAGAAGGCCGGGGCGAAGTAGATCGCGCAGAAGGCGTAGACATAGAAGTCGAACCATTCCACCAGGTTGCCCGACGAGGCGCCGACGATGGCGAAGATCCGCTTGCTGCGCTCTTCGCCGGTGTAATAGCTGGAAGTCATGGTGTTTTTACTCCTGGGAGGTCACTGCAAAGTCTAGACATACCCAGTAACAATCTCGTTCCGCTGTCGCCCCAATCGCGGGGCAAGCCCGCTCCCACGATTGCCCCAGCAATTGCCTGGAAACAGCGTGGGAGCGGGCTTGTCCCGCGATTGGGGCGGTGCCGGTCAAACCCGCTCGATGGCCAACGCCAGGCCCTGACCGACGCCCACGCACATGGTCGCCAGCCCCTTGCGCCCGCCACTCTTCTCCAGCTGATGCAACGCCGTCAGCACCAACCGCGCCCCGCTCATCCCCAGCGGGTGCCCCAGGGCGATCGCACCGCCGTTGGGATTGACCTGCGGCGCATCATCCGCCACGCCCAGCTCGCGCAGCACCGCCAGCCCCTGGCTGGCAAACGCCTCGTTGAGCTCGATGACATCGAAATCCGCCACCGCCACACCCAGCCGTTCGGTCAGCTTGCGCACCGCCGGCACCGGGCCGATACCCATTACCCGTGGCGCCACACCGGCACTGGCCATGCCCAGCACCCGGGCCCGTGGGGTCAGGCCATGCTTTTTCACCGCCTCGGCCGATGCCAGGATCAATGCGGCGGCGCCATCGTTGACGCCCGAGGCATTGCCTGCGGTAACCGTCTTGTCAGGGCCATTGACCGGTTTGAGCCTGTTCAGCGCCTCCAGCGTGGTGTCCGGGCGCAGGTGCTCATCCTGCTCGACCACGGTCTCACCTTTTTTGTGGGCGATACGCACCGGCACGATCTCTTCGGCGAAGAAACCGGCAGCCTGCGCGGCGGCGGCCTTCTGCTGGCTGCGCAGGGCAAAGGCGTCCTGATCGGCGCGCGACACCCGGTAATCGTCAGCGACGTTGTCGGCGGTCTCGGGCATGGAGTCCACGCCATGTTGCGCCTTCATCAACGGATTGACGAAGCGCCAGCCGATGGTGGTGTCCTCGAGCTTCATATTTCGCGAGTAGCCGCTCTCGGCCTTGCCCATCACGAACGGCGCGCGGGACATCGACTCGACGCCACCGGCAATGGCCAATTCCATCTCGCCACTGGCGATGGCGCGAAACGCGCTGCCGATGGCGTCCATGCCCGAGGCGCACAGGCGGTTGAGGGTCACACCGGGAATATTTTGCGGCAGGCCGGCCAGCAGCAGCGCCATGCGCGCCACGTTGCGGTTGTCCTCGCCGGCCTGGTTGGCGCAGCCAAGGAACACTTCGTCGAGCAGCTCCCACTGCACCTGCGGATTGCGCTCGACCAGCGCCTTGAGCGGCACCGCCGCCAGGTCGTCGGCGCGCACACTGGCCAAGGCGCCGCCAAAGCGGCCAATGGGGGTACGGATAGCGTCGCAGATAAAGACGTCACGCATCAGGCTTCTCCTGCCGTCTGGCCATGGGCGGCGGCGGTGCGCGCTTCGAGGTCGCGCAGGGCGGACAGCTCGACGTCGCTGGGTGTCGCGGTCTGCTGCACGTCGTCGGCGAAGCGAATCGCCCAGCCAGTGGCGGCAACGATCTGCTCGCGGGTCACGCCCGGGTGGATCGACGTGACCACGAATTCATGGGTGTCCGCTTCCGGCTCCATGATGCACAGGTCGGTGATGATGCCGACCGGCCCGTCGCCAGGCAGGCCCAGGCGCTTGCGCGAGTCACCGCCTTCGCCGTGGCCGACCGAGGTGATGAAATCGAGCTTGTCGACAAAGGCGCGCGGCGACTGCTTGAGGATGATCAGCACCTGCTTCGCGGAACCGGCAATCTCCGGCGCGCCGCCGGCACCCGGCAGGCGAGTCTTCGGCGCGTGGTAGTCGCCGACCACCGTGGTGTTGATGTTGCCAAAACGGTCGACCTGGGCCGCGCCGAGGAAGCCGACATCGATGCGCCCGCCCTGCAGCCAGTAGCGGAAGATCTCGCCGGTCGGCACCACGGTGTCGGCAGTCTCGGCCAGCTCGCCGTCACCGATGGACAGCGGCAGCACGCTCGGCTTGGCGCCGATCGGGCCGGACTCGTAGATCAGCACGACATCGGGCGAGGAGGTCAGGCGCGCCAGGTTGGCGGCCTTCGACGGCAAGCCGATGCCGACGAAGCACACGGCACCGTTGCGCAGACGGCGGGCCGCCGCGACGGTCATCATTTCGGAAGTGGAGTAGCTCATTGCGCGGCCTCCGCGGTGCTGGCCAGCTTGGCCTGGAATTCGGTGAAGTCCCGGGTGCCACGGATGAAGGTGTCGATCCAGGCGGTGAACGACTCGCGGTTGCGGGCGATCGGGTCCCAGGCCTGATAGAAGCGGTTGTCGCGCTCGTAGTAGCCGTGGGCGTAGGACGGGTGGGCGCCGCCGGGCACCAGGCACACCGCGCTGAGCGCCCAGGTCGGCAACACGCAGGCATTCATCGGCGCATTCAGGTCATCGACGATCTCCTCGACGGTGACGATGCAGCGCTTGGCCGCCAGGGCCGCTTCCTTCTGCACGCCGAGGATGCCCCACAGCAGCACGTTGCCCTTGCGGTCGGCCTTCTGCGCGTGGATCACGGTGACGTCCGGGCGCACCGACGGCACGGCGGCGAGGACCTCGCCGGTGAACGGGCAGGTGACGCTCTTGATCAGCGGGTTGACCTTGGGCAGGTCGGAGCCGGCATAGGCACGCAACACCGCAAACGGCAGGCCGGAGGCGCCGGCGACATAGGCGTTGGCCAGGTCGGCATGGCTGTGCTCCTCGATCTCGATGGCGTGCGGCCACTGCTTCTCCACCGCGTCGCGCAGACGGTGCAGTGAACCGACGCCGGGGTTGCCGCCCCAGGAGAAGATCAGCTTGCGCGCGCAACCGGCCCCGATCAGCTGGTCGTAGATCAGGTCCGGGGTCATGCGCACCAGGGTCAGGTCGCGCTTGCCCTGGCGGATGATCTCGTGACCGGCCGCCGTCGGGATCAGGTGGGTGAAACCTTCAAGGGCGACGCTGTCGCCATCCTGGATGAACTGCTTCACGGCCTCGTGAAGCGAGAGGATTGCTGCCATTGGAGACTCCTGGTCAGGTCGAGTCGAGTCAGTGAGCAGCGGGCCTTTGCGTCGCTGCGATGGGCCCAGATTACGGTGGCTGTCGGGGTGGTAACAATCCGATAATCGCACTTTCGTGCGATTATCGAACCATTTGTTACTCTGCTATCTAACGCGTCCCTATCGCCTCAGGTCGCGTCGGCGTGGCTTACCAGCCCCTTCACCACCACGCCGATGGTGGCCAGCGCCGCCGGCACCAGCAGTGCGGTCAACACCTGCTCGAAGGTCCACCCCAGACCCAGCAGCGTCGCCCCGCTCCAGGCACCGAGGATTGCGCCGAAGCGACCGATCCCGAGCATCCACGACACCCCGGTGGCACGCCCCTGGGTTGGGTAGAACCGCGCCGCCAACGACGGCATGGCCGATTGCGCGCCGTTCACGCACATGCCGGCGACCAGCACCAGCGTGGCCAGCAAGGTGATGTTGCCCAGGCTCTGCCCCACGGCATAGGCGAACACCCCCGCCAGCAGGTAGAAGACGCCGATCACCTTGTGCGGGTTGAACCGGTCCATCGCCCAACCCACGGCCACCGCGCTGAGCACGCCGCCGAACTGGAACAACGCGCCGATGAAGGCGGCCTGCTCCATGCTCGCGCCGCTGTCACGCATCAGGGTCGGCAGCCAGCTGGTCAGCAGGTAGACGATCACCAGGCCCATGAAGTAGGTCAGCCACAGCAGTACAGTGCCCAGGCCATAGGTGCCCGAGAAGATCACCGCGAACACGTTGCGCGCCGCCACCGCCTTCTGTTCCGGCACACTGAAGCTCGCGGCCTGGGCCACCAGCGCCGGGGCGATCGGCGCCAGGGTCCGGCGTACCTTCTCGGTGCCGCGGTTGCGCACCACCAGGAACCGCGCCGACTCCGGCAGCCAGACCAGCAGCACCAGCGCCAGCAGCAATGGCAGCACCCCGCCGATTACCAGCAGACTGTGCCAACCGTAGGCCGGGATCAGCTTGGCCGAGATGAAACCGCCCCCGGCCATGCCCAGGTTGAAGCCACAGAACATGCTGGTCACCAGCAGCGACTTGAGCCGCTCCGGGGTGTACTCGGAGAGCAAGGTGGTGGCATTGGGCATGCCCGCCCCCAGGCCCAGGCCGGTCAGAAAGCGCAGCACCAGCAACTGGTCGACATTGGTGGCGTAGGCCGAGGCCAGGCTGAAACCGCCGAACACCAGCACCGCCCCGACCAGCACGCCCTTGCGTCCGAAACGGTCGGCCAGAGGCCCGGAGCCAAGGGCGCCGAACACCATGCCTATCAGCGCGGCGCTCATCACCGGGCCGAGGCTGGCACGGTCGATGCCCCATTCCTGGGACAGCGCCGGGGCGATGAAACCCATGGCGGCAGTGTCCAGGCCATCGAGGAAGACGATCAGGAAGCACAGGATCACCACCCGCCATTGATAGCGCGACAGCGGTTGGTCGTTGATGAGGGACTGGACATCGAGGCAGTTGCCGACAGCGGATTGTGGCTTGTTCATTGTTGTTATCCGGGAGTTGGGCACAGGCAGGCTACCGCGCATCGCTGATGCGCAGGAACAGGAAACGGTGGATACGACGGCTTGGGATCAGCCGGCGTGAAGCAGCACTGCGCGCGGGTGCGGCCGCGACAGCGAAGGGATGGTCTTCATGGGGATGCCCTCGGGCCTATTGTTATTGTCCGGTCGGCGAAGCCGACTCGTGCGACAGACATTAATCAGCAGGCGTGGGCGGCGCAATTCGTCGGGAACGACACTGTGCGTTTATCGAACAGGAAACGGCAGCCTGTGTTCGACGGCCATGGTGTGGGAGCCACTGCCGGTGTCACATGCACCGGCCTCATCGCTGGCAAGCCAGCTCCCACAGGGATCGAGTGTTCAGCCAAACAACTGATGACACAGGTCCCGGCTGGCCGCCAGCAGGATCGGCAGGAAGCGCTGCTCCAGCTCCCCACGGCTGACCCGACCGACATGGGTACTCACGTTCAACGCCGCCAGCACCTGCCCCGAGGCGTCATAGATCGGCACGGCAATCGAACGCAACCCCTGTTCCAGCTCCTGGTCGACCACGCACCAGCCCTGCTCGCGCACCTGTTGGATACAGGCGAACAGCGATGCCGGGTCGTGCAGGGTACGGCTGGTCCGCGCCTTGAGGTCCGCCCGCTCCAGGTACTCGTGCAGGCTGGCGTCGTCCAGCGCCGCCAACAAGATGCGCCCCATCGACGTGCAATAGGCCGGTAACCGCCCGCCGACCGACAGGTCGACCGAGATCAACCGTTCGACCGTGGCCGAGCGCGCTATATAAAGGATGTCGTCGCCTTCCAGCGTGGCCATGTTGGCCGCTTCATGGAGCTGGTCGCTGATCCGGTCGAGGTAGGGCTGGGCCGACACCGCCAGCGGTGTGGACGACAGGTAGGCATGGCCAAGGGTCAGCACCTTGGGCAACAGCGAATAGGTGCGACCGTCGGTGGTGGCGTAACCCAGTTTCATCAAGGTATGCAGGCAACGCCGCACCGCCGCCCGAGGGATTTCCGTGCGGTGGCTGATCTGGGCAATGGTCAGGTGCCGCTTGCGCTCCTGGAACGCTTGGATCACCGCCAGGCCACGAGCCAGGGAGGTCATGAAATCCGGATCACCGGTGAAGGCCTGGATGCGCTTGGCCGCGGACGCCACGATCGGTGGTGCCAGGGTGGGGCTGGTATTGCGCGCGGGCTCGTTCGCTGGCGGGCCGCTGGTTTCTTCGCTCATGGACATGCCTCAAAAAAATCGCTACCTCGTTCGATTATCGAACGAACGGCCGATAATCGCAATTGACCGCTGACACTTTTGCTTATACCTTTCCCCTGCCACATGTGGCTTCTTTGGAGAGACTGGTCAGGTACCCACCGTAGAAGTCCCAGGCAACGGCCTCGCCTCCCAGCGAGGCCGTTTTCATTTCCGACATCCACCGGCAAACTTGCCTACCACAACAACTTGAACTTTCAGCAGTCTGCTCGGACAAAGCCTCTGTCTGCAAAGAATAACTTCAGGTCTATTGTCAATGGCGGGTAAAGAACGATAGCCTTCGAATTGCCGATTGCTATAATCGGCTCATGTTGATTGTCTGCGCGGTATAACGGATCCAATCGACAAACTTTCGTTGCCTTCCTGACGCCTGCCCGCTGCCTGAGCAGTGGCTTGTCGTGTGGTGCGCCGCAGGTCGCCCTCCCACACCCTGTCCTTGCAGTGCAACGATGTGTTCGCGTTGCCGAATTTCCACATCCTGCGTGTGTATTTAACGGCTGACGCCCAACTTCAACCTATTCAGGTATTACTGTGACGAAAGAAGAACTGCGCGCGGAACTCGAGCGCCAGGCCGAACGTTACAAGGATGTATACGGTGGTGAAGTCACCACCTATGCCGCACAACCCGACCCGGAACGCAAACCCTGGCGTAAACGCGCCAGCATTCTCGACCAGGCCTTCGCCCAGGAAATCGAGAAGATCGAAAAGGAACTGCGCAGCGACGGCGAGTGAAGTCAGCGATGCCATAGCGCCACTATCGAGCAACGGTTGCGGCAAGGCATCCTGGGTGAAAATGCTCGATATGAAATGGAATCACACAAATTTCATACAAGCGTTTAAATTGCGGACTCTCTACGAAAATCGTCTCAAATCGCTGATTTTTCTGAAATTTATCGATTTTTTACGACGTTTTTGCGCGAAAGCTCACCTGCGCCATGCAGGTGCAGGGTCGCCATTCCCCTGCCATCGGTCAGTGGCGGGTGCATCGATTGCCATGGTTTTCTGGCATAATCCGCCCCCCCTAAGACCGCCAGACAACCTTCATGATCGATTTATTCAGCGGACTGGATGCCTGGGTTATCGTGAGCCTGACGCTCGCTCTGACCTTCGTGCTCGCATTCGAGTTCATCAATGGCTTTCATGACACCGCCAACGCGGTAGCCACTGTCATCTATACCAAGGCCATGCCACCGCACCTGGCCGTGTTCTTCTCCGGTGTGTTCAACTTCCTCGGGGTTCTGCTCGGTGGTGTCGGGGTGGCCTACGCCATCGTCCACCTGCTGCCGGTCGAACTGCTGATCAATGTGAACACCGGTCACGGCCTGGCCATGGTCTTCTCGCTGCTGGCCGCGGCCATCACCTGGAACCTCGGCACTTGGTACTTCGGTATCCCGGCCTCCAGCTCGCACACCCTGATCGGTTCGATCCTCGGCGTCGGCCTGGCCAATGCCCTGCTCAGCGACATTCCGCTGGGCGACGGCGTCAACTGGCAGAAGGCGATCGACATCGGCATGTCCCTGGTGCTCTCGCCCATGGCCGGCTTCGCTGTCGCCGCCCTGCTGCTGATCGGCCTGAAATGGTGGCGTCCGCTGTCGAAGATGCACAAGACCCCGGACCAGCGCCGCAAGCTCGACGACAAGAAGCACCCACCGTTCTGGAACCGCCTGGTGCTGGTGATCTCGGCCATGGGCGTGAGCTTCGTGCACGGCTCCAACGATGGCCAGAAAGGCATCGGCCTGATCATGCTGGTGCTGATCGGCATCGTCCCGGCCAAGTTCGTTCTCGACCTGAACAGCACCACCTACCAGATCGAACGCACCCGCGACGCCACCCTGCACCTGAGCCAGTTCTACCAGCGCAACGCCGCCACCCTGGGCGAGTTCCTGGCGCTGGGCAAGGCGCAGGCGAGCGACCTGCCGGAACAGTTCAGCTGCAACCCGCAGCAGACCGAGCCGACCATCGCCGCACTGCAATCGTCGCTCGCCGGGGTGACCGACTACCGCGCCCTGAGCGCCGAGAAGCGCGTCGAAGTGCGTCGCTACCTGCTGTGCCTGGACGACACGGCGAAGAAGGTCGGCAAGCTGCCGGGCCTGCAGGCCCGTGAAAAGGCTGACCTGGAGAAGCTGCGCAAGGACCTGACCGCCACCACCGAGTACGCACCGTTCTGGGTGATCGTCGCCGTCGCCCTGGCCCTGGGCCTGGGCACCATGGTCGGCTGGAAGCGCGTGGTGCTGACCGTCGGCGAGAAGATCGGCAAGCAGGGCATGACCTACGCCCAGGGCATGTCGGCACAGATCACCGCAGCCTGCGCCATCGGCATGGCCAACGTGTTCAGCCTGCCGGTGTCCACCACCCACGTGCTGTCGTCGGGCGTCGCCGGTACCATGGTCGCCAACAAGAGCGGCCTGCAGGGCGGCACCGTGAAGACCATCCTGCTGGCCTGGGTGCTCACCCTGCCGGCAACGATGGGCCTGGCCGCCGGCCTGTTCTGGCTGGCCACCAAGGCCATCGGCTGATTGCTGATGCAGTACTGAAAAAGGCGCCCCTTGCAGGGCGCCTTTTTTGTATCCGTTGTCCCGTCCTGAATAAGGTTTACACATGGGAGCGGGCTTGCCCCGCGACAGGGGCCAGGACGGGCCTAGCGTTTCTTTCCTCCCAACAACGACCCCATCAACCCACGCACCAACTGCCGCCCCAATTGATTGGCCGCCTGGCGTACCGCCGACTTGATGGCCTGCCCCGCCGCGCTCTGCAGGAACTCACCGGCCTTGTCGGCGAAGCTGTCCTCATCGGCCTTGGCCTGGGGCGCCGGCTCCACCGGTTCGCCCTTGCGCTGGGTAAGCATTTCATAGGCCGACTCACGGTCCACCGGCTTGTCATAGCGCCCGGCCAGCGGCGATGCCGCGATCAGGGCCTGCCGCTCGACTGCGCTCAACGGCCCGATCCGCGACTGCGGTGGCGCGATCAGCACCCGCTGGACCATGGCAGGCGTGCCTTTCTCTTCCAACGTCCCGACCAGAGCCTCACCAATGCCCAGCTCAGTCAGCACCGCCAGGCTGTCGAACGTCGGGTTGGGGCGGAAACCATCGGCCACCGCGCGCAGCGACTTCTGCTCCTTGGCGGTGAATGCCCGCAGGCCGTGCTGGATGCGCAGCCCCAACTGAGCCAGTACCGCATCCGGCAGGTCGCCCGGCGACTGGGTGACGAAATACACCCCAACGCCCTTGGAGCGGATCAGCCGCACCACCTGCTCCAGACGATCCTGCAACGCCTTGGGCGTACCGTTGAACAGCAGGTGCGCCTCATCGAAGAACAGCGCCAGCACCGGCTTGTCGGCATCGCCGCGCTCCGGCAGCTGCTCGAACAGTTCAGCCAGCAGCCACAGCAGGAAGGTCGCATAGACCTTGGGCGCGTCATGCACCAGGCGGCTGGCGTCGAGCAGGTGGATACGCCCGCGACCGTCGCCTTCCGGACGCAGCAGATCCTCCAACTGCAGCGCCGGCTCGCCGAACAGCGCCTCGGCGCCCTGCTGTTCCAGGGTCGCCAGTCGGCGCAGCAAGGCCTGCGTGGAAGCGCTGGTCATCAAGGCGCTGTCTTCGCCCAGCAGCTGGGGGTTGTCCTTCAGGTGCGCGAGCAGGGCCTTGAGGTCCTTCAGGTCGAGCAGCAGCAGACCTTCGCGATCGGCCACCTTGAACGCCGCATACAAGGCAGCCTGCTGGCTGTCGGTGAGTTCCAGCAGGTTGCCGAGCAGCAACGGTCCCATTTCGCTCAGGGTGGTGCGCAACGGATGCCCCGATTGCCCGGCGATATCCCAAAGACTCACCGGATAAGCCTGGGGCTTGTGGTTCAGCCAGGGCATGCCGGCGATCCGCTCGGCCACCTTGCCCTGGGGCGCCCCGGCCGCGCCCAGGCCGCACAGGTCGCCCTTCACATCCGCGGCGAATACCGCGACCCCGGCATCGCTGAACAGCTCGGCCAGGTGTTGCAGGGTGACCGTCTTGCCAGTGCCGGTGGCGCCGGCCACCAAGCCGTGCCGGTTGGCCAGGCGCATGGACTGGGATACCGGCTGACCATCAGGACCTGCTCCTACTACCATTCGTAAGGAATCTGACATCTTCTTTCATCCCCTGCTCAAGTTCCGTCGCGTGACAGCCGATATTTCAAAATGATTCTACCCAGAAAGACAGTAACAACCCGAAAAGGACCCACGGGAATTGTTGCACTGTTTTCCAACCGTGCTTTGTGCGAACGACCCGATAAAAAACCTTAGCGGACACGATCACGTTATGAATAAAAGCCTTCGTTTCAGCCACAAGATTCTTCTGGCGGCATCACTGATCGTGATACTCGCCTTCAGCCTCTTCACCCTCTACAACGACTACCTCCAGCGTAACGCCATTCGCGAAGACCTGGAGAACTACCTGGCTGAGATGGGCGAGTCCACCTCCACCAATATCCGCAACCTGTTCGAAGGGCGCATAAAGCTGGTCGAAAACGTCGCCCAGAACATTGCCCAATACCCACAGAACACCGGCACCCTGCTGGGCCAGAACGCGCTGACTTCGAGCTTCCAGACCATCTACCTGGGCCAGCCCGACGGCACCTTCACCGTGCGCCCGGACACCAAGATGCCCGACGGCTACGACCCGCGTGTGCGCCCCTGGTACAAGGACGGCCTGAACGCCAACGGCCCGATCCTCACCGAACCCTATATCGACATGGCCACCAACGAGCTGGTCATCTCGATCATCAGCACCGCCTCGCGCTCGGTCGGCGTGGTCGGCGGCGACCTGGCCCTCGACGGCCTGGTGCAGATCATCAACTCGCTGGATTTCGGCGGCATGGGTTACGCCTTCCTGGTCAACGACCAGGGCAAGATCCTGGTGCATCCGGACAAGAACCTGGTAATGAAATCGCTGTCGGACCTGTTCCCGCAGAACACACCCAGGCTGTCCGGCAACCTGACCGAAGTGACGCTTGACGGTGAAACCCGCCTGTTGACCTTCACCCCGGTCAAGGGCCTGCCCTCGGCCAACTGGTACATCGGCCTGTCGGTGGACAAGGACAAGGCCTTCTCGATGCTCAGCACCTTCCGCACTTCGGCTGTGATCGCCACCCTGGTGGCGGTGGTGATCATCATCGCCTTGCTCGGCCTGCTGATCCGCGTGCTGATGCAGCCGCTGCACACCATGACCCGCGCCATGTCGAACATCGCCGAGGGTGAAGGCGACCTGACCCGTCGCCTGGAAATCCACAACCACGACGAGTTCGGCATCCTCGGTACCGCCTTCAACCGCTTCGTCGAGCGCATCCACGGGTCGATCCGCGAGGTGTCCTCGGCCACCGAGCAGGTCAACGAAGTAGCACTGCGGGTGATCAGCGCCTCGAACTCGTCGATGAGCAACTCCGACGAGCAGTCCAACCGCACCAACAGCGTCGCCGCCGCCATCAACCAGCTCGGCGCCGCCGCCCAGGAGATCGCCGGCAACGCCGCCCAGGCCTCGCAGCATGCCAGCTCGGCGCGACTGCTGGCCGAGGAAGGCCAGCAGGTGGTGCAGCGCAACATCGATGCGATGAACCGCCTGTCGGACCTGATCGTCACCTCCAGCGAGCATATCGAGACGCTGAACAACAAGACCGTCAACATCGGCCAGATCCTCGAGGTGATCACCAGCATTTCCCAGCAGACCAACCTGCTCGCCCTCAACGCCGCCATCGAGGCTGCCCGAGCCGGCGAGGCTGGACGTGGTTTTGCCGTGGTCGCCGACGAAGTGCGTAACCTGGCGCACCGCACCCAGGAGTCGGCGCAGCAGGTGCAGACCATGATCGAGGAGCTGCAGGTCGGCGCCCGCGAATCGGTCGATACCATGGGCCAGAGCCAGCGTCACAGCCAGGACAGCATGGACATCGCCAACCAGGCCGGCGAACGCCTGGGCAGCGTCACCCAGCGCATCGGCGAGATCGACGGCATGAACCAGTCGGTGGCCACCGCCACCGAAGAGCAGACCGCCGTGGTCGACTCGATCAACATGGACATCAACGAGATCAACATGCTCAACCAGGAAGGCGTCGAGAACCTGCAGGCCACCCTGCGCGCCTGCTCGGACCTCGAGCAGCAGGCCGGCCGCCTCAAGCAACTGGTCGGCAGCTTCCGCATCTGACCCGCCGCCCGCTCCCCTCGCGGGAGCGGGCTTGCCCCGCGACAGGGCGCCCCGCCAAACCCCGATCGAACAAACTATCCTTCTAGTAGGTCAACCCTCAGGCGCGTCATCGCCGGTTCATAACCGCCGAATGACTCACCCGAGGACGATCCCGGAGGGATGCTGATCGTGCACATCGCCGACATCACCATGTTCTATGCCCCGGCCAGCGGCGGCGTGCGAACCTACCTTGATGCCAAGCACCGCCGCCTCGACGCCATGCCCGGCGTTCGCCACAGCCTGCTGATTCCCGGTGCCAATGCCAGCCAGGTCAATGGTGTCTATCACGTACCCGCCCCACCCCTGCCCTTCGGCAACGGCTACCGCTTCCCGGTGCGCCTGGCGCCCTGGTGCAAGGAACTGCGCCGCCTGCGGCCCGACCTGATCGAGGTCGGCGACCCCTACCTCACCGCCTGGGCGGCCCTGGAGGCGCGGCGCAAGCTCGATGTGCCGGTGATCGGTTTCTATCACTCCGACCTGCCCCTGCTGGTGAGCAACCGCATGGGTAACTGGTTCACCCCCAATGTCGAGGCCTATGTCAGCAAGCTCTACGGGCATTTCGACCGGGTCCTGGCACCCAGCCAGGTGATGGCTGACAAGTTGCGCAGGCTGGGCGTGGAGAACGTGCACGTGCAGCGCCTGGGCGTGGACCTGGCGCTGTTCAACCCAGACCGGCACGACCCCGGCCTGCGCGCCGAGCTGGGCATCGCCGATACCAGCCGCCTGCTGGTGTTCGCCGGCCGCGGCTCGCGGGAAAAGAACCTGCCGGTGCTGCTTGACTGCATGCACGCGCTCGGCCAGCCCTACCACCTGCTGCTGGTGGGCTCGAACATGCCGGCCAGCGTGCCGGGCAATGTCAGCGTGATCGATCACTTCTGCCCGCCCACACAAATCGCCCGTCTGCTGGCCAGCGCCGACTTGCTGGTGCATGCCGGCGACCAGGAAACCTTCGGTCTGGTGATCCTTGAGGCCATGGCCAGTGCCACGCCCGTGGTGGCCGTGCGTGCCGGCGCCTTCAGCGAAATCGTCGACGAACGCTGCGGCCGGCTGTGCCCGCCCAACGATGGCCAAGCCATGGCCGAAGCCGTGCGCGAAGCGTTCGACAGCGGTGTGGACCAACTGGGCCGTCAGGCACGCCAACACGTGGAGCGCCATTACAGCTGGGACATCGTGGTCAATGGCCTGCTCCAGCATTACCAGGCGGTGCTCGGCCACCCGCTGCCGGTGCGCGCCCATGGCTGAGGGCCAGGCTGACACGCGCAGCCTGATGCTGGTGCTGCACGATATCGCGCCGCAAACCTGGCCGGACTACCAGCCCTTCGTCCAGGCCATCGACGCACTGGGCGGGGTGCCCATGACCTGGCTGGTGGTACCGGACTTCCACCACCGCAACCCGCTGACCCGTTCCCCCACCTTCTGTCGCCTGCTCGAGCGGCGCCTGGCCCTGGGCGACGAGCTGGCCTTGCATGGCTACTACCACGCCGACGATGGCCCGCCACCGCGCGGACCGGGCGAATATTTCATGCGCCGGATCTATACCCACGAAGGCGAGTTCCATGGGCTGGACCAGGCAGATGCCCTGCAACGCCTGCAGGTCGGGCTGGCCCTGTTCGAGAAGCAGGGCTGGCCAGTGGCGGGCTTCGTTGCCCCCGCCTGGCTGATGAGCGCAGGTACGCGCCAGGCACTGAGGCAGTTGCCACTGCGCTATACCAGCTCACCGCGTCACCTGTACCGGCTGCCGGACTTCACCGCCTTCGAGGCCCCGGGACTGGTGTGGAGTGCCCGCAGCGCCTGGCGCCGCGGCCTGTCGAGGGTGGTCAGCGACTGGCAGTGCCGCCGCTGGCGCGAAGCCGACACCCTGCGGCTGGGTCTGCATCCGGTCGACATGCGCCACGCCAGCGCACGCAATTACTGGCTCGATACCCTGCACCAGTTGCTGGCCCAAGGCCGTGAGCCACTGACCAAGTCCGCCTGGCTGGCGCGCCAGCCAGGCCCGTGAAGCGCCCGAGCTGGCGGACCGCCGGCGCGCGGTTACCTGTTGTTTCTATCTGCCGGCGGACGGGCTGGTGTTCCTGTACCTGCTGGCGCGTCCTCGACTGAAGCGTCGTCGCCAGACGGGCTGAGTCGCCCCCAGAGTTCGGCGGCACCGGGAAACTCGGTGCCGTCCTCATCGCTCAACGCCTCGGGGTCGAAGCGGGCCAGGCAGCCTTCGCCCAAGGTCGGTGGCGCCGAGGCGCCGGCCTTGTCACGCGGGTCTGCCATGCCATGGCCCTCGACTCAGTTGAACACCACGGTCTTGTTGCCATGCACCAGCACGCGGTCTTCCAGGTGATAGCGCAGGCCGCGGGCCAGGACCATCTTTTCCACGTCACGGCCGAAGCGCACCATGTCCTCGATGCTGTCGGCGTGGCTGACACGCACCACGTCCTGCTCGATGATCGGGCCGGCGTCCAGTTCCTCGGTCACGTAGTGGCAGGTCGCGCCGATCAGCTTCACGCCGCGCAGTGCCGCCTGGTGGTACGGCTTGGCACCCACGAACGAGGGCAGGAAGCTGTGGTGGATGTTGATGACCTTTTCCGCGTATGCCTGGCACAGCTGCGGCGGCAGGATCTGCATGTAGCGCGCCAGCACCACGGCGTCGGCGCCGTACTCGGCGACCAGGCGCGAGACCTCGGCGAACGCCGGCTGCTTGTCCTTGGGATCGACCGGCACATGGTGGAACGGAATGCCGTGCCACTCGACCATGCTGCGCAGGTCATTGTGGTTGGAGATCACGCAGGGAATCTCGCAGTCCAGCTCGTCGGTGTGCCAGCGGTGCAGCAGGTCGGCCAGGCAGTGCGACTCACGGCTGGCCATCAGCACCACGCGCTTCTTCTGCGCCGAGTCGGTGATTCGCCAGGTCATGGAGAACTCTTCGGCGATCGGGGCGAACGCCTCGCGGAAAGCCTCGATACCGAACGGCAGGGACTCGGCGCGGATCTCATGGCGCATGAAGAACCAACCGCTCTGCTCGTCGGAGTGGTGGCTGGCTTCGTTGATCCAGCCATTGTAGAGGGCCAGGAAATTACTGACTTTTGCCACGATGCCGACGCGGTCGGGGCAGGCAATCACCAGTCGATAGGTGCGCATGAGGGAGACTCCAGAACTTCGCAAAGGCGCATATTCTAGCGGCCTGCCAGGAAAAACGCAGTAAGCATCTACACCCTCGCATCAGCAAGCTCAAGGACACAGTCGCACAGGCCTATTCCCTTCTTCCCAAGGGGAAATGGCCAGTGGCCCAGACAAATTGTAAATTTTTCTTAACCTAATGACTGCGCAGTCAGTGCCTACTATTAAATGAGTGATCAATATTAAATTGTTTACTTGAGAGTTTCGCCTGTCTATTATTGCCCCACTGTCTCTCTCTGAACATGCATTAAGGAACACACCATGTCCCTGATCAACGAATACCGCGCCACCGAAGAAGCCATCAAGGAACTTCAAGCCCGCCTGGCCAACCTGTCGCAAGACGGCAAGCTGCAAAAAGAGCTGGAGTTCGAAAAGAAGCTGCGCGAACTGATGGCCGAAAACGGCAAGTCGCTGCGTGACGTGATCGCCCTGCTCGATCCGGAAAGCAAACTGAGCAAAGCCCCGCGCGGCGCAGTCAAGGCCACCGGCACCAAGCGTGCACGCAAGGTCAAGCAATACAAGAACCCGCACAACGGCGAGGTTATTGAAACCAAGGGTGGCAACCACAAGACCCTGAAAGAGTGGAAAGCCAAGTGGGGCGGCGACGTCGTCGAAAGCTGGGCTACCCTGCTGGACTGATTCGCCTGACAGGCGCATTGGTTTCAACATGAAAAACGCCGGCACTTGCCGGCGTTTTTTGTTTATCTGCACATTTCAAAGCTGGTACTGCACTTTCAGTTGCCGGACATGGGTTTGCCAGGCCTCCAGCACCTGCCGTCCCGCTTCGCTGGCGTCGGCCCAACTGCTCTGGCATGCCTGCTCGAAGTCCGCCAGGGTATTAGGCGCACCGTAAGTAGGATCAGTAAGCCGCTGCTGACAGAACGCATGCCAACGGGCGCGCTCTTGTTCATCAAGGGTGTCGGAAAAGTTTCGCGCGCGATAGCGGAACAACAGTTCCGGCAGTCGCGGGTCATCGAACATCCATTGTCCATGAGCCAATTGCGCCGGATCCACACGCCGCACTTGTTCGCTCAGGCGCTTGTCCCGGTCGCCGAGAAAACCGTCATACAACTGTTGCTCCGGGTCTTCGCTGGGGGCAAAGCCTTCTTCCTGATAAATGATGTCCAGCTTGTCTGCCCAAATGGCCTGCTGATTGGCCAATTGCTCCGCCCGGCCCTGCAATGCCGACAACTCGAGCCCCAGGCGTTGTTGGTCGGCCGGGCGCAATACCGACAGTGGCGCCAATACCGGGCAGCGGTTGATATGCACCAACTTCAGCGGTACCGGTAGTTCGCCCTGGGCCATGTCTTCGTGCCGCGTATACAGGCGCTGGCGCAATGCTTCTGCACTTTCCTGGAGCAGCGGCGAAGCATCTTGTTGCAAGTCGCAGACAATCAGCGCGTTGCGGTTGCGCGGATGCCAGGCCAAAGGCAGTACCACGCCGATATAATTGCGCTGGGCCGAGAAACGTCCGGATACATGTACCAGCGGCTGCAATAGCCGAACCTGTTCCATGACCCTGTGCTTGCTGCGCAACTGGAACAGCCAGTCATATAACCGCGGCTGCTTCTCGCGAATCAAGCGGGCCAGGGCAATGGTCGCCCGCACGTCGGAAAGCGCCTCGTGGGCATGGCCGTGGTCGATGCCATTAGCCTTGCTCAGCAGTTCCAGGCGCAGACTGGTGCGCCCATCCTGCTGTGGCCAGACGATCCCCTCGGGGCGCAGCGCATAGGCGGTGCGGACCACATCGATCAGGTCCCAGCGGCTGTTGCCGCCCTGCCATTCCCGGGCGTAGGGGTCGAAGAAGTTGCGGTAGAGGCTGTAGCGGGTGACCTCATCGTCGAAACGCAGGGTGTTGTAGCCCGCAGCGCAGGTGCCGGGGCGGGCCAACTGATCGTGCACCCGGGTCATGAACTCGGCTTCGCACAGGCCCTGGTCGGCCAGTTGCCGGGGGGTGATGCCGGTCACCAGGCAAGCCGCCGGATGCGGCAGGATATCGTCGGAGGGGCGGCAGTAGAGGCTGATCGGCGCCTCGATCTCGTTGAGGTCGAGGTCGGTGCGCACGCCGGCCACCTGCAGCGGGCGGTCGCTACGCGGATTGATGCCGGTGGTTTCGTAGTCGTGCCAGAAAATGCTGGAGCTCACGGGGTCTTCCTGTATCGAGGTCGACCAGAGTCTAACGGCACGTGGGAGGGCTGGGCCAGCCTCAGGCGGAGGCGTTCATGGGGCGGAAGCTGAAGAAGTCACGCAGGGAGCGGACAAACTCATCGTATTCCTGCGGTGCCTGCAGCAGCATGAAGCCGGCATCGAAATGCCCCGGCGTCTCATCCTCGCGGCACCACAGGCAACTGGCCGTCAGGTTGATAAATTGCAGGCCGCCGCCGGCGAGGGGCACCCGTAGCTGCAGTTCGAAGTCCGGCCCCACCAGCACCGGCAACTGGCTGATCAGCATCAGGCCGTCTTCCGAGGCGTTGCCCAGATAGCCGATCTGCTGGTCGGTGCAGCGGTTGAACACCTTGAGCACGCAAGGCAGTTGATGACGTTGTATGTGTCGCTCGATAAACATGATCGCAGTGAAATCCTGTACCTGGGGCCAGGAAGACAAGGTACTGGCGATGATCGTGACAACTCTCTAACAGATTAGCCCAGTCCGACGGACGGACTACATGAAATCATCGACACATTAGGATTAACGCCAAGGTGTAGTGTTCACGGGACTCGCCACCGTCGCCTCGCTGCCGCGCAGGTGCCCGAGCTTTTCCAGCGTCTGCAGGCGGGCCTGGGCACGGTAGGCGTACTCGTTGCGCGGGTACTGCTGGATCAGGTACTGGTAGGTCTGCGCCGCGTCGACGAAGAGCTTCTGCCGCTCCAGGCACTGGCCACGCAGCAGCGACACCTCCGGGTGGATGAACGGACGGGCGCGGCTGGTGCGGTCGACCTGCGACAGTTCCAGCATGACTTTCGCGCAATCGCCACGGTCGTAGGCGCGGTAGGCGTTGTTCAGGTGGTGGTCCATGGACCAGCGGGTGCAGCCGACGACACTGGCCGCCATGGTCAAAACGATCAGGGTGCGCATGGGAATTCTCCTTTGATGGGCAGTGTATCGGCCTTTCACGACAAATCTTCACCGCCATTTGCAAGCATACCCGTACCGTTCAAACGCAACCCTGCTTCATGTGCGGGTAGTGCAACGGAACAATGACTACAGCGCAATTGAGGAGTAGCCTTTCGCTGCGCTTCACTATAGGAGTCTGTGCATGACCATCCGCCGTACCAAAATCGTCGCCACCCTTGGCCCCGCCAGCAATTCGCCGGAAGTGATCGAACAGCTGATCCTCGCCGGCCTGGACGTGGCACGCCTGAACTTCTCCCACGGCACCCCGGACGAGCACAAGGCCCGCGCCCGCCTGATCCGTGACATCGCCGCCAAGAACGGCCGCCATGTCGCGCTGCTGGGCGATCTGCAGGGTCCGAAGATTCGCATCGCCAAATTCGCCAACAAGCGCATCGAACTGAAAGTCGGTGACAAGTTCACCTTCTCCACCGCTCACCCGCTGACCGAAGGCAACCAGGATATCGTCGGCATCGACTACCCCGACCTGGTCAAGGACTGCGGCGTCGGTGACGAACTGCTGCTCGACGACGGCCGCGTGGTCATGCGCGTCGAAACCGCCACCGCCGATGCCCTGCACTGCGTGGTGATCATCGGTGGCCCGCTGTCCGATCACAAAGGCATCAACCGCAAAGGGGGCGGCCTGACCGCGCCGGCCCTGACCGAAAAAGACAAGGCCGACATCAAGCTGGCCGCGGAAATGGACCTGGACTACCTGGCCGTGTCGTTCCCGCGTGACGCCAGCGACATGGAATACGCGCGCAAGCTGCGTGACGAAGCCGGCGGCAGCGCCTGGCTGGTGGCCAAGATCGAACGCGCCGAAGCGGTCGCCGACGACGAGACCCTCGACCAGCTGATCCTCGCTTCCGACGCCGTCATGGTTGCCCGTGGCGACCTGGGCGTGGAAATCGGCGACGCCGAGCTGATCGCCATCCAGAAGAAGATCATCCAGCACGCCCGCCGCAACAACAAGGCGGTGATCGTGGCGACCCAGATGATGGAGTCGATGATCCAGAACCCGATGCCGACCCGCGCCGAAGTGTCCGACGTGGCCAACGCCGTGCTCGACAACACCGACGCGGTGATGCTGTCGGCCGAAAGCGCCGCCGGCGCCTACCCGATCGAAGCCGTACAGGCCATGGCCCGTATCTGCTCGGGCGCCGAGAAGCACCCGACCAGCCAGAAGTCCAGCCACCGCCTGCACACCACCTTCGAGCGCTGCGACGAGTCCATCGCCCTGGCGGCCATGTACACCGCCAACCACTTCCCCGGTGTCAAGGCGATCATCGCCCTCACCGAAAGTGGCTACACCCCGCTGATCATGTCGCGCCTGCGCTCGCACGTGCCGATCTTCGCCCTGTCGCCGCACCGTGCTACCCAGGCCCGTGCCAACATGTTCCGCGGCGTCTACCCGATCGCCTTCGACCCGGCCTCGCTGCCGGCCGACAAGGTGAGCCAGGCGGCGGTCGACGAGCTGCTCAAGCGCGGTCTGGTCGAGCAAGGTGACTGGGTGATCCTGACCAAGGGCGACAGCTACCACACCATCGGTGGCACCAACGGCATGAAGATCCTGCATGTCGGTGATCCGCTGGTCGGCTGATCCCTCGGCAGTCCCTATCGCGGGGCAAGCCCGCTCCCACGCCGGTGTCGGCATTGTGGGAGCGGGCTTGCCCCGCGATGCTTTTCAGCCCTCAAACATGCTCGGTAAATACGTCCGCAAAGATCTGATTACGTGGCACCCCGGCAATGAACAGCCGTCGGGCAAAGCGCTCCACGCTCCCAGGCGACCCGCACACCAGCGCCATGGTCTGACGCGACATCAGCTTCAACCCAGCCAGCGCTTCATCCAGCTGCGCCGCCAACACCCATTCGACCGTCACTCCGTCCAGCGCCTGTAACGACTGCGCCAGATAGTGCCCCTCAGCGGTGTGTGCCACGTGCAGCACCCGAATTTCCCCCTGATGCCCCTGTCGCAACGCCTCGCGCAGGATGCCCCACAACGGCGCCAGCCCGGTGCCCGCCGCCAGCAGCCAGAGCGGCCGCGCCTGCCAGTCCGGGTCGTAGTGCAACGCACCGCCTCGCAGTTCGCCGAGCCTCAGCACATCCCCCAGGCGAAGCTGCCTTGCCTGGTCGCAGAACGCACCGGGACGGCGACAGTCCAGGTGAAACTCGAGGAAGTCGTCCTCGCCCGGCAGGCTCGCCAGCGAATAGGGCCGCGCAACGCCGCCGCTCCACAACACCAGGTGCTGCCCGGCCTGGTAGCGCAATGGCCGCTCCGCTCGCAGCCTGAGGCGCAGCACATCGGCGAACCAGTCCAGGCCGATCACCGTGGCTGGCAGGCCATCGCTTCGGGGGTCGAACAGCGCCACCCGCAAGTCACTGGCGACCGAGCACTGGCAAGCCAGGCGCCAGCCCTGCTCGCGCTTGTCCGCCGCCAGCGCTTCGGGTTTCGCGTCGAGGGGGATACCGTCCAGACAGCGCACCAGGCAGGCGTGGCAGCTGCCGGCGCGGCAGCTGTAGGGCACACTAAGGCCTGCCTCGTTGAGGGCATCCAGTAGGTTGCTGCCGCCTGGCACTGTCCATTGGCGTTCGCCCACGCAAAGTTCGGGCATCCTCGGCTGGTCTCCGCATACAGAGGGATTGTCGGGGGCGCTTCGCACCCCTTTCGCGGCACAAGGCCGCTCCTACAAGGGTACGCGATCTTCTGCGGGAATGGCCTGGTGCGGCGAAAACGGCTGGGGCTTTGCAGCAAAAAGGATGCCCACACCCTGCCGACCTTGGTCCAGACCACGTGCAGGTGTTTCCGAAGGCGCGGCACGGTATACTGCCGCGCCTTTTTGTGCCGGCCCGACCAGCCGGCGCCTTGCCAGGCGTTCCTGACATACCGGTGTGCACTGTCGGAATGCCTTTTCGAATGTTCCCGTCTTTAAGAGGAGCGCGCTGCATGACCGTGATCAAGCAAGACGACCTGATTCAGAGCGTCGCCGACGCCCTGCAATTCATCTCGTACTACCACCCCGTCGACTTCATCCAGGCGATGCACGAAGCCTACCTGCGTGAAGAGTCGCCAGCCGCGCGTGACTCGATCGCCCAGATCCTGATCAACTCGCGCATGTGCGCCACCGGCCACCGCCCGATCTGCCAGGACACCGGTATCGTCACCGTGTTCATCCGCGTCGGCATGGACGTACGCTGGGACGGCGCCACCCTGAGCGTCGACGACATGATCAACGAAGGTGTGCGCCGCGCCTACAACCTGCCCGAGAACGTCCTGCGCGCCTCGATCCTGGCCGACCCGGCCGGTGCCCGCAAGAACACCAAGGACAACACCCCGGCCGTCATCCACTACTCCATCGTCCCCGGCGACAAGGTCGAGGTCGATGTCGCGGCCAAGGGCGGCGGCTCGGAGAACAAGTCGAAGATGGCCATGCTCAACCCGTCCGACTCGATCGTCGACTGGGTGCTGAAGACCGTCCCGACCATGGGCGCCGGCTGGTGCCCGCCTGGCATGCTCGGCATCGGCATCGGCGGCACCGCCGAGAAAGCCGCGGTCATGGCCAAGGAAGTGTTGATGGAATCCATCGACATCCATGAGCTGAAGGCCCGTGGCCCGCAGAACCGCCTCGAGGAAATCCGCCTGGAGCTGTTCGACAAGGTCAACCAGCTGGGCATCGGCGCCCAGGGCCTGGGCGGCCTGACCACCGTGCTCGATGTCAAGATCATGGACTACCCGACCCACGCCGCCTCGCTGCCGGTGTGCATGATCCCCAACTGCGCCGCCACCCGTCACGCCCACTTCGTGCTGGACGGTTCCGGCCCGGCCGAGCTGGAAGCGCCGTCGCTGGACGCCTACCCGGAAATCGTCTGGGAAGCCGGCCCGAGCGCCCGTCGCGTCAACCTCGACGACATCACCCCGGAAGAAGTCGCCAGCTGGAAGCCGGGCGAAACCATCCTGCTCAACGGCAAGATGCTCACCGGCCGCGACGCCGCGCACAAGCGCATGGTCGAGATGCTCAACCGTGGCGAAGAGCTGCCGGTCGACCTCAAGGGCCGCTTCATCTACTACGTCGGCCCGGTCGACCCGGTCGGTGACGAAGTGGTGGGCCCGGCCGGTCCGACCACTGCTACCCGCATGGACAAGTTCACCCGCCAGATCCTCGAGCAGACCGGTCTGCTGGGCATGATCGGCAAGTCCGAGCGCGGCCCGACCGCCATCGAGGCGATCAAGGACAACAAGGCCGTGTACCTGATGGCCGTCGGCGGCGCCGCCTACCTGGTGGCCCAGGCCATCCGCAAGTCGAAGGTCCTGGCCTTCGCCGAGCTGGGCATGGAAGCGATCTACGAGTTCGACGTGAAGGACATGCCGGTCACCGTCGCGGTGGACAGCAAGGGCGAGTCGGTGCACATCACCGGTCCCGCGCTGTGGCAGGGCAAGATCGCCGAAAGTCTGGCGGTGGAAGTGAAGTAAAGCACCGTTCGCTGTCAACGAAACGCCCGGCCCACGCCGGGCGTTTTCGTTTACGGCGCTCGCTTGAGCGACTCAGGCAAGATCATGCAGGCAGCGCCTTGAGCCAGAACGACATGATCTTGGCCGATTGCGCCTGCTCGTCCAGGTCCCGCCAACGGTAGGCGGTACGCAGCGACGGCTCGTGCAGAAAGCCGCGATTGCGCCAGAAGCCCTGCAATGGCTTGTAGTCCGCCGGACGACGTGGGTGTCCGGAGGGACGCTCCACCGCACAGAACGCACAGCAATCGAACTCGGCCAGCTTGTGCGCATAGGACTCGCGCTCGATGAAAAAGCGCACGCCGAGCCCCTGTCCACGGTAAGCCGGCAGCAGCACCGACTCGCCGAAGTAGTAGACCGACGCCGGATCACGCCCCTGGGCGAGGAACGGTTGCTGCAACTCGGGATCGACATCCACCAGCGGCAGGCCGGTGGCGGCGCCCACCACCTGGCTGCCGTCCAGCGCCAGCACTACCAAGCTGCGACCGGACTCGGCGTAGCTGGACAGGTAATCGGCCTGGTGGCTCAGGGAGCTGTCCAGGAGATAGGGAAACTCGCGAAACAGCGTCAGACGCAGGCGCGCGAGGTCATCGATGTAAGGCGCGATGGCGGCGCCATGGAGCAGACGTATTTCCATGCGGGGCGGTCGTCCTGTCGATGGGCATGACTGAGACCCACCCTAGCATCCCCCCTACCCCGCAGCCTTTCCCCTGCGCGACAGGTATTTCTCCATGACCGCTACCAAAGCTCCTACAGTTCAGCGTGACAATCAGGAGATACGGGTGCCCAGCACTTTCAGGAACGCTGCCAGCCACGCCGGATGCGCAGGCCAGGCCGGCGCCGTCACCAAATTGCCGTCGACATGCGCCTGGTCCACCGCGATATCGATGAACCGCCCACCCGCCAGCCGCACCTCGGGCGCACAGGCTGGATAGGCGCTGCACTCACGCCCTTCGAGCACGCCCGCCGCCGCCAGCAACTGCGCACCATGGCACACCGCCGCGATAGGCTTGCCAGCCTGGTCGAAGGCCTTGACCAGCTCCAGCACCCTGTCGTTCAGGCGCAGGTATTCCGGGGCGCGGCCACCGGGGATCAGCAACGCGTCGTAGCTTTCGGCGCGCACCTGGACGAAGTCGTAGTTCAGGGCGAAATTGTGCCCCGGCTTCTCGCTGTAGGTCTGCTCGCCCTCGAAATCGTGGATCGCCGTGCGCACCGTCTGCCCGGCAATCTTCTCCGGGCACACGGCATGGACGGTATGGCCGACCATGGCCAGGGCCTGGAATGGCACCATGACCTCGTAGTCCTCGACGTAGTCGCCTACCAGCATGAGAATCTTCTTCGCCGTCATCGCATCCACTCCTTCGGTTGTCTGGGAACAATCCCTGCACGATAGTCCGCTTTGCCCGACGGCGATATACGACGCTAGTTTCTGCGATCCAACAGGTTGGCCACCACCCGGTCAAGCCAGCCCCACAGGCGCTGCTGCACCCGCCGCCACAACGGCCGCGCATGCCAGCGCGCCAGATCGACTTCCAGGCTCTGGGCGAAATCACGTTCGAAACTGGCGGCCACGGCAGCGGTCAGCAGCGGGTCGAGGGCCTCGACGTTGGCTTCGAGGTTGAAGCGCAGGTTCCAGTGATCGAAGTTGCACGACCCCACGCTGACCCAGTCATCCACCAGCACCATCTTCAGGTGCAGGAAGCACGGCTGGTACTCGAAGATCCGCACCCCGGCGCGCAGCAGTCGCGGATAGTAGCGATGCCCGGCATAGCGCACCGCCGGGTGGTCGGTGCGCGGCCCGGTCAGCAGCAGGCGCACATCGATGCCCTTCTGCGCGGCGCGGCGCAGCGAGCGGCGCACGCTGAAGGTCGGCAGGAAGTACGGCGTGGCCAGCCAGATACGGCGCTGGCCGCTGTTCAGGGCGCGCACCAGCGCATGCAGGATGTCCTTGTGCTGGCGGGCGTCGGCGTAGGCCACCCGGCCCATGCCCTGGCCCTGGGCCGGGACCTGGGGCAGACGCGGCAGGCCGAAGCCCTCGGGTGGACGCCAGGCAGTGCGGCGCTGGTTGGCGTGCCACTGGCGATCGAACAACAGCTGCCAGTCGGTGACGATCGGCCCCTGCATGCGCACCATCACCTCGTGCCATTCGCTGGCCTCTTCGCCCGGCGTCCAGAACTCATCGGTGACCCCGGTACCACCGACCACCGCCAACCGTTCATCCACCAGCAGCAGCTTGCGATGATCGCGATAGAGGTTGCGTAGGCCCCGGCGCCAGCGCAGGCGGTTGTACCAGCGCAGGTAGACACCCGCCGCCAGCAGACGCTCGCGCAGGGCCGTGGGGAAGGCCAGCGAACCGTAGTCGTCGAACAGGCAGCGCACCCGCACGCCGCGTCTCGCCGCCTGCTCCAGGGCCTCGACCACCGCCTCGGCGCAGGCGCCGCCCTCGACCAGATACAGCTCCAGGTCGACCTGGAACTCGGCGCGCACGATCGCCAGCAGCATGCGCGGAAAGAACTCGGGGCCGTCGATCAGCAGTTCGAACTGGTTGCCATCCCGCCAGGGGAAGACCGGCCCCGGCATGTCAGCGGGCGGTGAAGATCAGCACCGCGCTCACCGGCACCGAGGGGTTGATCGACTTGAGCCCGGCCAGCTTGCGCAGGCGTTCCAGGCCCGGCAGCAGGCCGAAGTCCGAGGCGCGCAGGATCAGCGGCTCGAGGGTCACCACCTGGAAACGTCGCTCGTCCAGGCGCGTGGCCAGCAGCAGGGTGTTGTAGCTGCGGGTCTGGCCATGCAGGGTGACGCTGACCGGCAGGCGCAGCTCCAGCTGCGCGCCACTGGCCAGGTCGTTGATCGGACGCAGGTCGATTTGTGCCTGTACCGTGGCCTCGGGGAACTGCTCGAAGGCGAACAGGTTGTCGCGCATGCGCTCGTCGCGCAACGGGATACCGCTGCTGATCGAGTCCATCTCGATGCTCACCTCGGCCGCGCCCTTGCGGTCGACCTTGCCGTGCAGCACCAGGAATCGGTTGACCTCGGCGATATTGCCGTTCTTGCCGGTGACGAAGGACAGGCGCGAGGACTCGCCGTCCAGGTGCCAGTTGGCATGAGCGGGCAGGCACAGGGCGAGCAGGAGGGCGGGCAGCAGGCGGGACGGCTTGAACATGTGAAATCCTGTAAATCAAGGCCGTCAACCTTACCCGCACGGTTTCACGGCAGCAAGCGGCAACCCTCGCGCACGCCCTGCCAGACGGCCTGGTTGCGCCGGCCCAGGCCCTCGGCGGTTACCAGGCGCCGGGCGCCGTCCTCCTCCAGCAGGCTCAAGGGCAGGTACTGCTGTACATAGCCTCGGCAGTAGGTTTCAGCAAAGCCCATGACGAAGCGGCACGAGCAGTACTCCTTCGCCGAATAGGCCGAGAGAATGCCCGGGAAGTCCGCCAGCGCCTGGCGCTCATGCCAGGCCCAGGCCAACCCGGCCAGCAACAGCACGAGCACGACCCGCTTCATGCCCCCTCCCCGGCCACGGCGGCCAGCACCCGCTTGAGCAGTTCGTTGTGGCTGAAGCTGGCGTCGCGGTCATCGGCGTAGCGCACGATCACCAGCTTGCGCGAGGGCAGCACATAGAGCGCCTGGCCCCAATGGCCGAGCGCGGCGAAGGTGTCCGTTGGCGCATCCGGCCACGGCGCCGGCTGCCCGGGCAGCGGCTGGTTGAGCCACCAGTGGCCGCCGGGGTTGGCTTCGCCCGGCACCGGCCGGGCGGCGTTGAACAGGGTGCGGTTGAACGCCACCCACTCGGCCGGCAGCAACCGGTCCTCGCGCCAGCGACCGTCGCGCTGCATCAGCAGGCCGATGCGCGCCAGGTCGCGTGCATCGAGATAAAGATAGGAGGAACCGACATAGGTACCCACGCCATCCCGTTCCCAGACCGCGCTATCGATCCCCAGCGGAGTGAACAGGGCCTGCCAGGGGTAGTCGGCATAGCGCGCGGGGTCGAGCATGCCGCGCAGGCTGGCGGCGAGCAGGTTGCTGTCGCCGCTGGAGTAGGCGAAATGCGTGCCGGGCGCACTGGTGGCGGGCATGGCCGCCGTGTAGGCCGCCATGTCGGCACGGCCGCGGGTATAAAGCATGGCCACCACCGACGACTTCAAGGGCGCGTATTCATAATCCTCCTGCCAGGCCAGGCCGCTGGCCCAGTGCAGCAGGTCGATCAGGCGCAGTCCGGGATGTCCCTGCAGGGCCGGGTAGTAGCGAGCGGCCGGGTCATCGAGCTTGAAGCGCCCCTCGCCGTAGGCCACCCCCATGACCGTGGCCAGCACGCTCTTGCTTACCGACCAGGTCAGGTGCGGCGTGTCGGCGCGGGTTGGTTCGGTATAGCGCTCATGGAGAATACGGCCATCGCGGATAATCAACAGCGCGTCGGTGCGAATGCCTCCGCGTTCGGCAGCGCGCGGCGCGAAGGCATAGGTGTCGACGGCCTGCCAGTCGATGACGGCATTATCGACTGGCCACTGCGTCGAGGGCCAGTCTTCGGCCAAGGCCGAGGCAGCGGTCATGGCCAGGGCAAGCATCACTGCCTTCATGGGGAGTCCTACAAAGAGCTGCTGAGCAGCCCAGGTTCAAAGATTCCCCCAGCCTCTCAGGCTTTCATGACAGTCCGGCGGCACTCCACGCCTTGGCCAGGCGTTTGTCACGGGCCACGCCGGCCAGCGCCAGCAGGCCCTGGTCGCGCTGCCACAATTGCGCCCAATGCTCGGGCCCTGCGGCCAACGCCTGGTCGATCTCCCCTCGCAAACCCTGGAACTGGGCAAACAGGCCACCCAGCAGCAAGTGGCAGGCCACACTGTCCGGGCATTGCCGGCTGCCCTCGGCACAACCGGCCAGCAGCCCGATCAGCCGCAGCCGCAGGTCCTGCGGCCAGGCGCATTCCTGGGCCACGCCGTGCAGCCAGGCCACCAGCGCGGCGAGCACATAAAGATCTTCAAGGGAGCGGAACGGTTTGACGTAGGCGTCCCAGCCATCGCCGGCGAGCAACTCGCACGCTGCCTCCTTGAGCAGCAGCCGGCCATGGCCGACTTCGGGCATCAACGGCAGGGTCGGCAAGGCCTCGAGGCTGACACCGGGCTCCCCCGGATAGACCACCGCCAGTTGCAACCGCGGCGCCTCGCCCGGCCCTTCATGACGCGCCGCCACCAACAGCCATTCAGCATCCAGCCCGGCGGTGACGAAGTCCTTGCTGCCGGTCAGGCGCAAGCCATCGAGACGGGTGTGCATGTCCGCCGGGCGCACGCTGCGCCGCTCGGTGGCGCACAACGCCCCCAGGCTGGCGGGCGCGCTGGGCCAGAGCACGCGCAGCGCCGCCTGGTAACCGAGCAGGAACGCCAGGCCCGGCGTGGCCATGGCGCGCCCACCCAGCACCGCCAGCTCGAACGGCGCGACGGCACCCAGGCGCTCGAGCACCACCGCGTAGGTTTCCCCCAGGGTCGCCGCCAGCGGGTGGCGCAAGGGGTCGTTGAGTCGTTGCAACCAGGCCATCGCAAGCTCCTTGTGGGGTGTCACGCAAGCATCACCAAAGATTCACAGGGGTGACACCGGGCGTACCTAGGCTGACTTTGCACAACAAAGCCGACCGGCCGCAACCCTTTGGCTGGCTTATGGAGACTCGCAATGACTCGGATCGCTCGCTCTGGCGACAACAGCACTGAACGCCGTCTGCAAGCCGAACGCCTGGTCGGCGCCGCGGCCCTGCAGGAAGCACAGGCCCTGCGCTTCAAGGTGTTCAGCGCCGAATTCAAGGCCAAGCTCAAGGGCGCCGAACACGGCCTGGACATGGACGACTACGACATCCACTGCCGCCATATCGGCGTACGCGACCTGGCCACCGGCCAGCTGGTCGCCACCACCCGCCTGCTCGACCACCAGGCCGCCAGCAGCCTGGGCCGCTTCTACAGTGAAGAAGAATTCAGCCTGCACGGACTGTTGCAGCTGCAGGGCCCGATCCTCGAACTGGGCCGCACCTGCGTCGACCCGGCCTACCGCAACGGCGGCACCATCGCCGTGCTCTGGAGCGAGCTGGCCGAAGTGCTCAACGAAGGCCGCTACAGCTACCTGATGGGTTGCGCCAGCATCCCCATGCAGGACGGCGGCGTGCAGGCCCACGCGATCATGCAACGCCTGCGCGAACGCTACCTGTGCACCGAGCACCTGCGCGCCGAACCGAAGAACCCACTGCCGAGCCTGCCGCTGCCGAACAACGTCATCGCCGAGATGCCGCCGCTGCTCAAGGCCTACATGCGCCTGGGCGCGAAGATCTGCGGCGAGCCTTGCTGGGACGAGGACTTCCAGGTCGCCGACGTGTTCATCCTGCTCAAACGCGACGACCTCTGCCCGCGCTACGCCCGTCACTTCAAGGCGGCGGTCTGATGCCGCGCCTGCGGGCCACTGCCCGCCTGCTGCGGTTGTTCCTGGTACTGGCGCTGGGGCTGGCAATGGCCAGCATCATCGCCCTTGGCGAACGCCTGGGCCTGAAGGCCTCGATCGAACGCCGCCAGCGCTGGACACGCCTGTTCATGGGCCGCCTGGTTGCCGCCCTGCCCTTCGAGGTAAAGGTCAGGGGTGAACTGCCACAACGGCCGATGCTGTGGGTCTGCAACCATGTCTCATGGACCGACATCCCGCTGCTCGGCATGCTCACGCCGCTGTCGTTCCTGTCCAAGGCCGAGGTGCGGCACTGGCCGGTGGCCGGCTGGCTGGCCGAGAAGGCCGGGACCCTGTTCATCCGCCGTGGCGGTGGCGATGCCCAGCGCCTGCGCCAGCAGATCAGCGATCAACTGGGCGAGCAATGTCCCCTGCTGATCTTCCCGGAGGGCACCACCACCGACGGTCGCACCCTGCGCACCTTCCATGGCCGCCTGCTGGCCGGTGCCATCGACCAGGGCACGCCGCTGCAGCCAGTGGCGATCCAGTATCTGCGCGCAGGCCAACCCGATCCAATTGCGCCGTTCATTGGCGAGGACGATCTGGTGTCCCATCTGATGCGGCTGTTCGGGCGAGACCGGGGCGAGGTGGTGATCCACCTGTTAGCGCCGATCGGCAGCGAAGGCCAGGAGCGCGCGGCGCTGGCGTTTCAGGCACAGCAGGCGGTGCGTCTGGCGTTGTTCGGCATCGAGGATGTCGAGCCGCGTCGCCAAGCCAAGGCAGCCTGAACAGTTGATGTCAGCTGGACCGGCCTCGTCGCGCTGCCGCAAATGCCTGCAACTGCGGATAGAACTCGCGAAAATCCGCCAGCAGTAGCTCGTACAGACGCTCCAGCTCCCCCATCACCCCATCCATCCCCTCGGGCCGCGACAAGCGCCGGGCAATACCGCCAAACACCTGCTCCAGGGTGGCGAAGTCGCCATAGGCGCCCAGCCAGTCATCCGCCGCCATGAACGGCGCGATCCGCGCCAGCCGGCCCGGCAGCTGCGGCTCGGCCAGCAGCACCTTGTAGAAGTCGCCGGTGAACTGCGCCAGCGGCTGCTCTGCGTACTCCCCCCAGTGCCTGGCCAGGCAATGATCGAAGAACACATCCAGCACGATCCCGGCGAAGCGTCGCCGCTCGCGCGGGAACCGCGCCAGCGCCGCCAGTACCAGCGGGTGGCTGTCGGTGTAGCTGTCGATATGCCGGTGCAGCCGGATCGAAGCCTCCAGCGCCGGCGGAAAACGCCCCTCCAGCGTGCCTTTGACGAAGTCGCCATACAGGCTGCCCAGCAGTTGTTGCGGCGCGGGGCCGCCCAGGTGAAGGTGCGCGAGGTAGTTCATGGCGCCAGTCTAGCACCGCCAGCACCTATATCGTCATGAGCCGATATAGCCAATGACGCTTGCCTCAGAACCCTTTCATATTTGTATATCGCGATGCAGCGATTTATATTTCGCTCCATCGCGATATACCGCTGTACACCACGAGCCAACCATGCCCCTCGATCTCGACGAAATCATAAAAGCCCTGGCCCACCCGGTCCGGCGAGACATCCTCAACTGGCTGAAAGATCCGGCCGCGCAGTTTCCCGAGCAGCACCACAGCACCGAACACGGTGTGTGTGCCGGGCAGATCGACCAACGCTGCGGCCTGTCGCAGTCGACCGTCTCCGCCCACCTGGCCACCCTGCAGCGCGCCGGCCTGATCAGCAGCCAGAAGATCGGCCAATGGCATTTCTTCAAACGCAACGAGGCGACCATCAAGGCGTTCCTCGAGCAAATGAGCCAAGAGCTCTGACCTGATCCACGCGAGGCTTTGCACATGACTACGCTGTTCGACCCGATCACCCTGGGCGACCTGGAACTGCCCAACCGCATCATCATGGCCCCGCTGACCCGCTGCCGCGCCGACGAAGGCCGCGTGCCCAACGCGCTGATGGCCGAGTACTACGTGCAACGCGCCAGCGCCGGCCTGATCCTCAGCGAGGCGACCTCGGTCACGCCGATGGGCGTCGGCTATCCGGACACCCCCGGGATCTGGAACGATCAGCAGGTGCGTGGCTGGCACAACGTGACCAAGGCCATCCATGGCGCCGGCGGGCGGATCTTCCTGCAGTTGTGGCATGTCGGGCGCATCTCCCACCCGTCGTACCTGAACGGCGAGCTGCCGGTGGCCCCCAGCGCGATCCAGCCCAAGGGCCATGTCAGCCTGGTGCGCCCACTGAGCGACTATCCGACCCCACGAGCCCTGGAAACCGAAGAGATCGCCGACATCGTCGAGGCCTACCGCAGCGGCGCCGAGAACGCCAAGGCCGCCGGCTTCGACGGCGTGGAGATCCACGGCGCCAACGGCTACCTACTTGACCAGTTCCTGCAGAGCAGCACCAACCAGCGCACCGACCGCTATGGCGGCTCGTTGGAGAACCGCGCGCGGTTGCTGCTGGAGGTCACCGACGCCGCCATCGAGGTATGGGGCCCGGGCCGCGTGGGCGTGCACCTGGCGCCACGGGCCGATGCCCACGACATGGGCGACGCCGACCGCGCCGAGACTTTCAGCTACGTGGCACGAGAGCTGGGCAAGCGCGGCATCGCCTTCATCTGCTCACGGGAGAAAGAGGCCGACGACAGCATTGGCCCGCTGATCAAGGCGGCGTTCGCTGGCCCGTACATTGTCAACGAGCGCTTCGACAAGGCCAGCGCCAACACGGCCCTGGCCAGCGGCAAGGCCGATGCGGTGGCCTTCGGCATTCCGTTCATCGCCAATCCCGACCTGCCCGCGCGCCTGGCCGCCGACGCGCCGCTCAATGCGCCGCGTCCGGAAACCTTCTATGCCAAGGGGCCCGTGGGCTACATCGACTATCCACGGATGTGAGTGAAACGAACGTAGGGCAGGCCCGTCGTCGTGAGAGCGGGCTTGCCCCGCGATCCCCCAAGGACTCAGGGCCGAGCGTTGATCTGCTGCTGCAGGTTCTGGATCTGGCTCTGCAGGGTGCTGATATTGCGCGTCACCTGCCCGCGGAAGGCATCGAACTCCTGTACCGAGGCACCGCCGGCCGATGTGGCCGGGCGGTTGTCCACCTGGCTCTTGAGCACCAGCACATCCTGCTCCAGGCTCTCGATGGCCGCGCTCGGGTTGCCCTGTTTCTTCAGCGCCGCCACTTCATTGCTCAGGCTCTTGAGCTGACCATCCAGCTTGCCGCCATCCACCTGGCCCGACTTGAGCGCCGCAAGCTCCGCGTTGACCGCCTTGAGCTGCGCCTGCAACTGGCCCTGCAACTCGGTCACCGCCTTCTGCTGTTCGCGGGTGTCGGCCAGCACCTGCTCCAGACGCTTGCCCAGGTCGCCGGCCTGGCCGGCGACGCCTTGTTGCTGCTTGCCCTGCTCGGCCAGCGAGGCCTGCAACTGGCGAATCTGCAGCTTCAACGCCTCGCTGCCGGTGCTGTTGCTGGACTCGCTGGCATCGACCTTGCCGCTGATCGCCTGCAGACGCCCGGCCGCTTCCTCGCTGATGCGGGCAAAGCTCTCCTGGGTCGCCACCAGTTGCTGCTCCATCAGGGTGATCTGCTGGAAGCTCCACCAGCCAAGCCCGCCCAGGGCGATGAACGAGGCGCCGAGCAAGGCCCACAGCGGGCCGTTATTGCGCGGACGTACCGCCTTCTGGCGACTGCGGACCACATGGGCGGGCAGCAGTTCTTCGTCATCGGGGGTGCCGGCACGCAGGGTGGGCACATCGTCAAAATCATCGTGGGCGTCATTACGCATGGGTGCATTCAACCGCGGTGGTAGCAAAGAGACATGAGTATAAACCGCCTGGGCGGCGCACTGATGACCATCATCCCGCCCACAGGTTCAGCGTTGCCCTGCCTGCGCCTGCCACCAGGCACAGAATTCATCCAGCGCGGACCACACATCGGCCTTGGGTCGATAGTCCAGGTACTGCCGGGCGCGACTGATATCGAGGGTGAAATCGGTGCTCATCACTCGTACCGCCGTGCGGCTCAGGGTCGGCTGCGGGCGCCCGGGCCAGAGCAGGCAGGCCGCCTCGTTGAGCGCCGCCAGGCCGTAGGCCAGGCTGGGGGAGCGGTAGCGGGTGACCTGCGGCAGTTGCATGCGACGCATCACGTAGTTGACCACATCCCACAGTGGCAGGGGCTGGCCGTTGCTGATGTTGTAGGCCTGGCCGAGCGCCTGCTCCTCGGCGAACAACGCGCCGAGCAATGCCTCATTGAGGTTGTGCACGCTGGTGAAGTCGACCTTGTTCAGGCCATTGCCGATGATCGCCACGCGCCCCTTGGCCTGCATGCGCATCAGCCGTGGGAAAATGCTCGCGTCGCCGGCGCCGGTGACGAAACGCGGTCGCAGCGCCAGCACTTCCAGGCCGAACTCCTGGGCGCCGAACACTTTCTGCTCGGCCAGGTGCTTGGTCAGCGCGTAATGGTCATGGAAGCGGCGTGGTACCTGGTCCTCGCGGATATCCAGGCGCGAACGGCCAGTGAAGTAGATCGACGGCGACGACAGGTGCACCAGGCGCCGCACATGCTCCTTGATGCAGCCCTCGACCACGTTTTCGGTCAGCACCACATTGCCCTGGTGGAAGTCCTGGTAGCGGCCCCAGGTGCCCACGGCGCCAGCGCAATGCACCACCGCATCCACACCCTGGCACAGGCGCCGGGCCAATTCGGCGTCGCCCAGGTCGCCCGGGATGAACTGCGCCCCGCGCTTGACCAGGTGTTCCACGCCCTCCGCCCGCCGGCCGTTGACCCGCACCTCCAGGCCCTGCTCCAGGGCGAAACGCGCGAAGCGCCCGCCAATGAAGCCGCTCGCGCCGGTGACCAGAATTCGCATGTAAGACTCCGCCTTGCCAGATTTCGGATGCAACTGACGCCCGATGTGCCTACAAGGGCACCAGCCACTGCCGCGCCGAATGGCGCAGATGGTCGGTCAGTTGGGCGAGCAACTGCCCGCCATTGCGCCAATGATGCCAGTACAGCGGCACATCGATGGGAGTATCGGCGCAGATTTCCACCAGCTCGCCACGGGCCAGCTGCTCGGCCACCTGCCGCTCCGGCACCAGCCCCCAGCCCAGGCCAGCCTCGGTCATGCGCAGGAAACCTTCGGACGAGGGACACAGGTGATGCAGGAAACCTTCCTGCACGCCCAGCGACGCCAGGTAGCGATGCTGGAGAAAGTCGTCCGGCCCGAACACGATTGCCGGGGCACGGGCCAGCCGCTCGACTGCGAAACCCTGGGGGAAATAGCGCGCCATGAACGCGGGGCTGGCCAGCGCTCGATAGCGCATCGACCCCAGCGGCAGGCTGCGCGCCCCCGCCACGGGACGTTCGCTGCCGCACAGGCAGGCCGCGACCTCGCCGGCACGCATGCGCTTGAGGCCGACCTCCTGGTCCTCGACCACCAGGTCGAGCAACACCTGCTGCTGCGCGCAGAAGGCCCCCACCGCACCGGCCCACCAGGTCGCCAGGCTGTCGGCGTTGAGGGCGATGCGCAGGCGCTCGGGCATGCCCTCCTCGTCCAGCGCCGGCACCTGTCGTTGCAAGTCGCGTTCGAGCAGGCGCACCTGCTGCACATGGTTGAGCAACTGCCGGCCGACCTCGGTCGGGCTCGGTGGCGTGGCACGCACCAGCACCGGCTGGCCGACCCGCGCTTCGAGCAGCTTGATGCGTTGCGAGATGGCCGACTGCGACAGCCCCAGCACCTGGGCGGCGCGCTCGAAACCGCCTTGTTCGATCACCGCGGCGAGGGCGGCGAGCAGCTTGTAGTCGAACATCGATTTCTCTAATGACTGATCAGCTCTATTTGTTTTTCTTATACCGCTGCAGCCGCCACAATGGCCACATCTTTCTTGTTGATCCGCGCCGATGCCCGCATTGGTGCCCGTGGAGTGTTCCCGCTATGTGGCAAAGCTATCTCAACGGCATGCTGGTGGCCTTCGGCCTGATCATGGCCATCGGCGCGCAGAACGCCTTCGTCCTGGCGCAGAGCCTGCGCCGGGAGCATCACCTGCCGGTGGCGGCGCTGTGCGTGGTCTGCGACGCGCTGCTGGTCGCCGCCGGGGTTTTCGGCCTGGCCACGGTGCTGGCGCACAATCCCACGCTGCTGGCCGTGGCGCGCTGGGGTGGCGCGGTGTTCCTGATCTGGTACGGCGCCAAGGCGCTGCGCAGCGCGTTTTCCAAGCAGAGCCTGCAGCACCAGCAAGGCCAGGGTGTGCGCTCGCGCCGCGCGGTGCTGCTGAGCGCGCTGGCGGTGACCCTGCTCAACCCCCATGTGTACCTGGACACCGTGCTGCTGATCGGCTCCCTCGGTGCCCAGCAGACCGTGCCCGGCGCCTACGTGGCCGGCGCCGCCAGTGCCTCGCTGGTGTGGTTCTCGACCCTGGCGATCGGCGCCGCCTGGCTGGCGCCATGGCTGGCACGCCCGGCGACCTGGCGCATGCTCGACCTGATGGTGGCGGTGATGATGTTCGCGGTGGCGGCGCAGTTGATCTTCAACTGAACCAGAGCGAATACGCACGTCCCTGTAGGAGCGGCCTTGTGCCGCGAAAGAGCCGCAGCGCGGCCCCGGCGACCTTTGCATGCACGCTGAAATCCTGGGGCCGCTACGCAGCCCTATCGCGGCACAAGGCCGCTCCTACAAGGATTGCACATCGCTGGAAGGGTCCGCCTGTCGGCCCCCGCCAACCGCTCTGGAACCTCTATTCCCCACAGATGTTGCGTGGTTAAGCGCCCGGGCCGGTGCTATGATCCAGCCCTTGCGTCGCAAAGGGTACAAACTCGCCGACGCTCATCAGGCCACCCGTGAGGCCTGGCGCAAACCGCAAACAGACCTGAATCAGGAGATCCACCATGGCTTTTGAATTGCCGCCGCTGCCGTATGCCCACGATGCCCTGCAGCCGCACATCTCCAAGGAAACCCTGGAGTTCCACCACGACAAGCACCACAACACCTATGTCGTGAACCTGAACAACCTGGTCCCAGGCACCGAATTCGAAGGCAAGACCCTGGAAGAGATCGTCAAGAGCTCTTCGGGCGGCATCTTCAACAACGCAGCCCAAGTCTGGAACCACACCTTCTACTGGAACTGCCTGTCGCCAAACGGCGGCGGCCAGCCGACCGGCGCCCTGGCCGAGGCCATCACCGCCGCCTTCGGTTCGTTCGACAAGTTCAAGGAAGAGTTCACCAAGACTTCGGTCGGCACCTTCGGTTCCGGCTGGGGCTGGCTGGTGAAGAAGGCCGACGGCTCCCTGGCCCTGGCCAGCACCATCGGCGCCGGCTGCCCGCTGACCAGCGGCGACACCCCGCTGCTGACCTGCGACGTCTGGGAACACGCCTACTACATCGACTACCGCAACCTGCGTCCGAAGTACGTCGAGGCGTTCTGGAACCTGGTCAACTGGACCTTCGTTGCCGAGCAGTTCGAAGGCAAGACCTTCAAGGCCTGATTGTTCGCCTTGAATGCAAAAGACCCGGCCTGAGTGCCGGGTTTTTTGTTGCCTGGCATGACACCGTTGCATTCGGCAACGACATACCTGACAGAAATGTTTGCAACCGATCCGCGCGCTCTTGCTCAGACCGCATAGCGCGCTAACATCAACCTTCTGGAAAGTTGACGCAGCGCACTCAAGTCGCATGACCGTTCGACCGATACAGAGCCAAGGGCAATTCCGTCGACGGACGGGTTGCCTGCCGGGGTATCAGGTCGATAGTCTCCCGCCATGGTTGATGGCAAAATAATGGCATGCGCATGGATTAAGGAAACCCCATTGAAGCTGGAATTTCGAAACAGCTTATCGGTCAAGCTGCTGAGGGTCGTACTGCTCTCGGCGCTGGCTGTCGGCGTCGTACTCAGCTGTGCGCAGATCGTCTATGACGCCTACAAGACCCGCCAGTCCGTGAACAACGATGCCCAGCGCATCCTCGACATGTTCCGCGACCCATCGACCCAGGCGGTGTACAGCCTCGACCGGGAAATGGGCATGCAGGTGATGGAGGGCCTGTTCCAGGACGAGTCGGTGCGCATGGCCTCCATCGGCCACCCCAACGAAACCATGCTGGCGGAAAAATCCCGGCCGCTACAGGACATGTCCATGCGCTGGCTGACCGACCTGATCCTCGACCAGGAGCGTACCTACACCACGCAGCTGGTCGGTCGCGGCCCGTACAGCGAGTATTACGGCGACCTGAGCATCACCCTCGACACCTCCTCCTACGGCGAGGACTTCCTGATCAACGCCGTGATCATCTTCATCTCCGGCGTGCTCAGGGCACTGGCCATGGGCCTGGTGCTGTACCTGGTGTACCACTGGCTGCTGACCAAGCCACTGTCGAAGATCATCGACCACCTGACCCAGATAAACCCAGACCGCCCCAGCCAGCACCAGATTCCGCAGCTCAAGGGCCACGAGCGCAACGAGCTGGGTCTCTGGGTCAACACCGCCAACCAGCTGCTGGCCTCCATCGAACGCAACACCCACCTGCGCCACGAGGCCGAGAACAGCCTGCAGCGCATGGCCCAGTACGACTTCCTCACCGGCCTGCCCAACCGCCAGCAGTTGCAGCAACAACTGGACAAGATCCTCGACGACGGTGGCCGCCTGCAACGCCGCGTCGCGGTCTTGTGCGTGGGCCTGGACGATTTCAAGGGCATCAACGAGCAGTTCAGCTATCAGGTCGGCGACCAGTTGCTGCTGGCCCTGGCCGACCGCCTGCGCGCCCACAGCGGCCGCCTCGGCGCCCTGGCCCGGCTGGGCGGCGATCAGTTCGCCCTGGTCCAGGCCAACATCGAACAGCCCTACGAAGCCGCCGAACTGGCCCAGAGCATCCTCGACGATCTCGAGGCGCCCTTCGACCTCGACCACCAGCAGATTCGCCTGCGCGCCACCATCGGCATCACCCTGTTCCCCGAGGATGGTGACAGCACCGAAAAGCTGCTGCAGAAGGCCGAGCAGACCATGACCCTGGCCAAGGCCCGCTCGCGCAACCGCTACCAGTTCTACATCGCCAGCGTCGACAGCGAGATGCGCCGCCGCCGCGAGCTGGAGAAAGACCTGCGCGAAGCCCTGCCACGCAACCAGCTGTACCTGGTGTACCAACCGCAGATCAGCTACCGCGACCACCGCGTGGTCGGCGTCGAGGCGCTGCTGCGCTGGCAGCACCCGGAGCTGGGCATGGTCCCGCCCGACCAGTTCATCCCCCTGGCCGAGCAGAACGGCAGCATCATCAGCATCGGCGAATGGGTGCTCGACCAGGCCTGCCGGCAACTGCGCGAATGGCATGACCAGGGCTTCAGCGAGCTGCGCATGGCAGTCAACCTGTCCACCGTGCAACTGCACCACAACGAGCTGCCGCGGGTGGTCAACAACCTGCTGCAGGCCTACCGCCTGCCGCCGCGCAGCCTGGAGCTGGAAGTCACCGAGACCGGCCTGATGGAAGACATCAGCACCGCCGCCCAGCACCTGCTGAGCCTGCGCCGCTCAGGCGCCTTGATCGCCATCGACGACTTCGGCACCGGCTATTCCTCGCTCAGCTACCTGAAATCGCTGCCGCTGGACAAGATCAAGATCGACAAGAGCTTCGTCCAGGACCTGCTCGACGATGACGACGACGCCACCATCGTTCGCGCCATCATCCAGTTGGGCAAGAGCCTGGGCATGCAGGTGATCGCCGAAGGCGTCGAGACCGCCGAGCAGGAGAGCTACATCATCGCCCAGGGCTGCCACGAGGGTCAGGGCTACCACTACAGCAAGCCGTTGTCCGCGCGCGAACTGACCAGTTTCCTCAAGCAGGCGCAACGCAACCAGGTTTCCGCCCTGTAAGCCCCGCCGATCTTGGCGATGCACCGCGAACGGGCGTTTGCATGAAATGCGCGCCCGACTCTTTACAGCAAATGCAAATCTTTCGCATGATGTGGCGGTTTCGCGTGCCACGGCGCACGGTCCACCCTTGGTCCAACCACACGACGCAGGAAACCAACAATGATTCGAATGCCTCTGGCCTCCGCCAGTCTGCTGGCCATCGCCATCGCTCTCGCCGGTTGCGGCGAAGGCAAGGACGACAAGGCCGCCGCACCGCAAGCCCAGGCACCTGCCGCCGCCAGCACCACCGCCGCGGCGCCGGGGGCTGTCGATGAAGCGGCCGCCAAGGCCGTGGTCAAGCACTACGCCGACATGGTCCATGCCGTGTACAGCGACTCGCTGAGCACCGCCAAGCAACTGCAGACCGCCGTCGACGCGTTCCTGGCCAAGCCCAACGACCAGACCCTGAAGGCCGCGCGTGACGCCTGGGTCGCCTCGCGCGTGCCGTACCTGCAGAGCGAAGTGTTCCGCTTCGGCAACACCATCATCGACGACTGGGAAGGCCAGGTGAACGCCTGGCCCCTGGACGAAGGCCTGATCGACTACGTCGACAAGAGCTACGAGCACGCCCTGGGCAACCCGGCGGCCAACGCCAACATCATCGCCAACACCGAGATCCAGGTTGGCGAAGACAAGATCGACGTCAAGGACATCACCCCCGAGAAGCTCGCCACCCTCAACGAGCTGGGCGGCTCGGAGGCCAACGTCGCCACCGGCTACCACGCCATCGAGTTCCTGCTCTGGGGCCAGGACCTCAATGGCACCGGCCCGGGCGCGGGCAACCGTCCGGCTTCCGACTACCTGGAGGGCAAGGGCGCCACGGGCGGCCACAACGACCGTCGTCGTGCCTACCTGAAAGCGGTCACCGACCTGCTGGTCAAGGACCTCGAAGAGATGGTCGGCAACTGGGCGCCGAACGTCGCCGACAACTACCGCGCCACCCTCGAAGGCGAGCCAGCCAACGACGGCCTGCGCAAGATGCTGTTCGGCATGGGCAGCCTGTCCCTTGGTGAACTGGCCGGCGAGCGCATGAAGGTCTCGCTGGAAGCCAACTCGCCGGAAGACGAGCACGATTGCTTCAGCGACAACACCCACTACTCGCACTTCTACGACGCCAAGGGCATCCGCAACGTCTACCTGGGCGAGTACACCCGTGTCGACGGCACCAAGCTGAGCGGCCCGAGCCTGTCGTCGCTGGTGGCCAAGGCCGACCCGGCCACCGACGCCACCCTCAAGGCCGACCTGGAAGCCACCGAGGCCAAGATCCAGGTGATCGTCGACCACGCCCTCAAGGGCGAGCACTACGACCAGCTGATCGCCGCCGACAACGCCGCCGGCAACCAGATCGTGCGTGACGCCATCGCCTCGCTGGTCAAGCAGACCGGCGCGATCGAGCAGGCCGCGGGCAAGCTGGGCATCGACAACCTGAACCCGGATACCGCCGATCACGAGTTCTGATCAGCGTCGCGGTTCAGCAGAGGCGGCCTTCGGGCCGCCTTTTTTGTTTTTCAGCAACACCACCGCTCCTACCGATAGGCCAACTGACACCGATTTCATCCAGCAATTGCAAATTGCTCTTATTCAATCCCCCCCGGCCTGATAAGCTTGCACGCCGGTTTTTCGCCCATGCCCAGGATCCTCGATGTCCTTGCTCCGCCTAAGCCCCCTGCTGCTGGCCCTCGCCCTCGCCGCCTGTGACGACGCTCCGCGTTTCACCCAGGCCGAGCCCGGCGAAGCCCTCTCCGGCGGCAAGGCGACGGTGCAACGCAGCGACCGCAACGCCTATTCACTGCCCTCGGCCAACCTCACCCCCGAGCGGCGCCTGGATTTCGCCGTGGGCAACAGCTTCTTTCGCAACCCCTGGGTGATCGCCCCCTCCACCACCACCGCCCGCGATGGCCTCGGCCCGTTGTTCAACACCAACGCCTGCCAGAACTGCCACGTGCGCGACGGTCGCGGCCATCCGCCGGAGCCGGACGACAGCAACGCGGTGTCGATGCTGGTGCGCCTGTCGATCCCCGACCAGCCCTACTACGCCCGCGAGATCGAGCGCCTGGGCGTGGTCCCCGAACCGGTCTACGGCACCCAGCTGCAGGACATGGCCATCCCCGGCGTGGCCCCGGAAGGCAAGGTACGGGTGAGTTACGACAACCACAGCGTCACCTTCAAGGACGGCCACCAGGTCGAACTGCGCCGCCCGACCCTGCAGATCACCCAGCTCGGCTACGGCCCGCTGCACCCGGACACCCGTTTCTCGGCCCGGGTCGCCCCGCCGATGATCGGCCTGGGCCTGCTCGAAGCCATCCCCGAGGCCGACCTGCTGGCCAACGAAGACCCGGACGACCTCAACCGCGACGGTATTCGCGGCCGCGCCAACCGGGTCTGGGACGACGCCCAGGGCAAGACCGTGATCGGCCGCTTCGGCTGGAAGGCCGGGCAGCCCAACGTCAACCAGCAGAACGTGCACGCCTTCGCCGGCGACATGGGCCTGACCACCACCCTGCTGCCAAAGGACGACTGCACCGCGGCGCAGGTCGATTGCCTGGCCGCGCCCAACGGCGACGGTCAGGGTGGCGAGAAGGAAGTCAGCGACAACATCCTGCGCCTGGTCACCTTCTACACCCGCAACCTCGCCGTGCCGGCCCGGCGCAACGTCGATGCGCCGCAGGTGCTGGCGGGCAAGAACCTGTTCTACCAGGCCGGCTGCCAGGGCTGCCACACCCCGCAGTTCACCACCGCCGCCGATGCGCCCGAGCCGGAACTGGCCGGCCAGGTGATCCGCCCCTACAGCGACCTGCTGCTGCACGACATGGGCCCGGGCCTGAGCGACGAGCGCACCGAGTTCGCCGCCAATGGCCAGGACTGGCGCACCCCGCCACTGTGGGGCATCGGCCTGAGCGAAACCGTCAGCGGCCACAGCCAGTTCCTCCACGACGGCCGCGCCCGCAACCTGCTCGAAGCCGTGCTCTGGCACGGTGGCGAGGCCCAGGCGGCGCGCGATCACGTACTGACCTTCAATGCCGAGCAGCGCGCCGCGCTGCTGGCGTTCCTGAATTCACTTTAAACCGCACAAGGAGCCGGGCATGTTCCGACCCAAACTGTTGTTCACCAGCCTCGCCGCACTCGCCCTCGGCGCCTGCTCGCCGCAAGATCCGCAGGCAGTGACCTCCGCGGCCATCGCCAAGCAGGTGATCCTGCCGACCTACAGCCGCTGGGTCGAAGCCGACCGGCAGCTGGCCGCCAGCGCCCTGGCCTACTGCGAAGGCAAACAGTCCCTGGAGACCGCCCGCGCCGACTTCCTCAACGCGCAGAAGGCCTGGGCCGAGCTGCAGCCGTTGCTGGTCGGCCCGCTGGCCGAGGGCAATCGCCCGTGGCAGGTGCAGTTCTGGCCCGACAAGAAGAACCTGGTCGGCCGCCAGGTCGAGCAGCTGGTCAACGGCGAGCAGGCGGTCACCGCCGAGTCACTGGGCAAGGCCAGCGTCGTGGTGCGTGGCCTGTCGGCCTACGAATACATCCTGTTCGACAGCAAGCCGGACATCGCCAGCGCCGAGCAGAAGGCCCGCTACTGCCCGTTGCTGGTGGCCATCGGCGAACACCAGAAGGCCCTGGCCGAGGAGATCCTCAAGGGCTGGAACAGCACCGACGGCATGCTGTCGCAGATGACCAAGTTCCCCAACCAGCGCTACGCCGACTCCCACGAGGCGATCGCCGACCTGCTGCGGGCCCAGGTCACCGCCCTGGACACCCTGAAGAAGAAACTCGGCGCGCCGATGGGCCGGCAGAGCAAGGGAATCGCGCAGCCGCTGCAGGCCGAGGCCTGGCGCAGCCACTCGTCGATCAAGAGCCTGGAAGCCTCGCTCAAGGCCGCCCAGACCGTTTGGATCGGGGTCGACAACCAGGGCCTGCGCGGCCTGCTGGGCAAGGATCAGGCGGCACTGGCGCAAAAGATCGACGACGCCTACGCTGCGGCGATCAAGCTGCTGGCCGACAACCAGAAGACCCTGGGCGAGCTGCTGGCCGACGACGCCGGCAAGCAGACCCTCAACCAGATCTACGACGCGCTCAACGTCGTCCACCGCCTGCACGAAGGCGAGCTGGCCAAGGCGTTGAACATCCAGCTGGGCTTCAATGCCAACGACGGTGACTGATCATGCTGCGACGCCAGGCCCTGAAACTCGGTAGCGTGTTGCTCAGCGCCCTGACCCTGGGCGGCTGGAGCCTGTTCCGCGGCAAGGGCAGCGAACCCTTGCTGCTGTCGGCGCGCGACGATGGCGACGGCAAGCACTACGCCGTGGGCTTTCGCCTGGACGGCACCCAGGTGTTCAGCACCCAGGTGGCCCAGCGTTGCCATGCGATCATCAACCACCCGACGCTGCCGATCGCCTTGTTCGTCGCGCGCCGGCCCGGCACCGAGAGCTACCTGGTCGACCTGCGCGACGGCCGGCTGCTGCAGACCCTCGCCTCGCAAGCGCAGCGGCACTTCTACGGCCATGCGGTGATCCACAAGGACGGCGAGTGGCTGTACACCACCGAGAACGACACCAGCGACCCTGGTCGTGGCGTACTGGGCGTCTATCGGTTCGAAGGCGAACGCCTGGTGCACAGCGGCGAGCTTTCCACCCACGGCATCGGTCCTCATGAGGTGGCCTGGCTGCCCGATGGCGAGACCCTGGTGGTGGCCAACGGCGGTATCCGCACCGAGGCCGAGAGCCGGGTGGAGATGAACCTCGACGCCATGGAGCCGAGCCTGGTGCTGATGCAGCGCGACGGCACCCTGCTGAGCAAGGAGACCCTGGCCCAGCAGATGAACAGCGTGCGCCACCTGGCGGTGGGCGACGATGGCACCATCGCCGCCTGCCAGCAGTTCATGGGTGGCTCGGAAGAGACCGCCGAGCTGCTGGCGATCAAGCGTCCGGGCGAGCCGTTCAAAGCCTTCCCGGTGCCGGAGCGCCAGCTGCAGTCGATGGCCCAGTACACCGCCAGCGTCGCGATTCACAGCGACCTGCGCCTGGTGGCCTTGACCGCGCCACGGGCCAATCGCCTGTTCATCTGGGACCTGGACAGCGGCGCGGTGAAGCTCGACGCGCCGATGCCCGATTGCGCCGGGGTCGGGGCAGTGAAGGATGGCTTCGTCGTTACCTCCGGGCAAGGGCGTTGCCGATTCTACGATTGCCGCAAGGCGGAGCTGATCGGCCAGCCGATGAACCTGCCTTCGGGCTTCTGGGACAATCACCTGCATCTGGTCTGATTTGTCGTAAAAGCTATCGCGGGGCAAGCCCGCTCCCACGACGTGGGAGCGGGCTTGCCCCGCGATTTGGCCGGCACAAGTTTATCCCTCCCCTTTTCGCAAAAACCGACAATACTTTCCCCCACCGCACGTGGGCCGGATCGCCCGTGGTCGTGCCCAGTGAATAACAAACCCACATCCAGGGAACCGGACCATGTTGCGCCGCCGCATGCTGATCATGTTGGCCGTCGTCCTGCTGATCGTGTTGATCCTGGGGGGCATCAAGGCCTTTTCCATCTACCAGCAGGTGCAGATGTTCTCGCAGCCCCGGCCGCCGGTGAGCGTGGCAGCGGCCCAGGCCGAGCTGCGCCAGTGGCAGGAGCGCCTGCCGGCGGTCGGTAGCCTCAAGGCCTATCAAGGCGTGGAGCTGAGCCTGGAAGTCGCCGGCACGGTGAAGTCGCTGCACTTCGAGTCCGGGCAACAGGTGAAGGCCGGCCAGTTGTTGCTGCAACTGGACAGCGACCAGGAGACCGCCCTGCTCGGCACCGCCCAGGCCGACCTGGGGCTGGCCAAGGTCGACTTCGGTCGGGGCAGCCAGCTGGTCGGTGATTCAGCCATCTCCCGCGGCGAGTTCGACCGCCTCACCACCCAGTACCGGCGCAACCAGGCGGTGGTCGAACAGCTCAAGGCCTCGCTGGCGAAAAAGAGCATCAGTGCCCCGTTCAGCGGCACCATCGGCATCCGCCAGGTGGACGTCGGCGCCTACCTGGCCAGCGGCACGGTGATCGCCACCCTGCAGGACCTGTCCAGCCTCTACGTCGATTTCAATGTGCCCGAGCAGGCGCTGCCGCACCTGAGCCTCGGCCAGCGGGTGCTGGCACAGGTGGCCGCCTACCCCGAGCAGACCTTCCCCGCCAGCCTCAGCGCGATTAACCCCAAGGTCGAGGAAAGCACCCGCAACCTGCTGGTCCGCGCCACCCTGGCCAACCCCGAAGGCAAGCTGCTGCCGGGCATGTTCGCCAGCCTGCAAGTGCTGTTGCCCGACCCGCAGCCGCAGGTGGTGGTGCCAGAGAACGCCATCACCTACACCCTCTACGGCAACTCGGTGTACCGGGTCAGCGAGAAAAAGGGCGAGGACGGCCAGGCCCAGCGTGACGCCAACGGCCAGCCGCAGCTGATCGCCGAGCAGCTCACCGTGCAGACCGGCGAGCGCCGCGAGGGCTGGGTCGTGGTGCTCAAAGGGCTGCAGGCCGGCGATCAGGTGGTCACCGCCGGCCAGCTCAAGCTGACCCCCGGCGCGGCGATCCGCATCAGCGCCGACACCGCACTCAAGCCCGCCGCGCCCGGCGCGAAGTGAACGGGAGGCGGCCATGGCGTTCACCGACCCGTTCATCCGCCGCCCGGTGTTGGCTTGCGTGGTCAGCCTGCTGATCCTGCTGCTCGGCCTGCAGGCCTGGAGCAAGCTGCAGATCCGCCAGTACCCGCAGATGGAAAACGCCCTGATCACCGTGACCACCGCCTACCCCGGGGCCAATGCCGAGACTATCCAGGGCTACATCACCCAGCCCTTGCAGCAGAGCCTGGCCAGCGCCGACGGCATCGACTACATGACCTCGGTGAGCCGGCAGAACTTCTCGATCATTTCGGTCTACGCGCGAATCGGCGCCGACACCGACCGCCTGTTCACCCAGTTGCTGGCCAAGGCCAACGAGGTGCGCAACAAGCTGCCCCAGGACTCCGAGGACCCGGTGCTGAGCAAGGAGGCCGCCGATGCCTCGGCGCTGATGTACATCAGCTTCTACAGCAACGAGATGAGCAACCCGCAGATCACCGACTACCTGTCCCGGGTCATCCAGCCCAAGCTGGCCACCCTGCCGGGCATGGCCGAGGCCGAGATCCTCGGCAACCAGGTGTTCGCCATGCGCATCTGGATCGACCCGGTGAAGCTGGCCGGCTTCGGCCTGTCGGCGGTGGACGTGACCAACGCCGTGCGCCGCTACAACTTCCTTTCCGCCGCCGGTGAGGTGAAGGGCGAGTACGTGGTCACCAGCATCAACGCCACCACCGAGCTGAAATCCGCCGAGGCCTTCGCCGCCCTGCCGGTCAAGACCAGCGGCGACAGCCGGGTGTTGCTGGGCGACGTGGCACGAGTGGAAATGGGCGCGGAAAACTATGACACGGTCAGTTCGTTCGACGGCACGCCATCGGTGTACATCGGCATCAAGGCGACGCCTGCGGCCAACCCGCTGGAGGTGATCAAGGAAGTGCGACGGATCATGCCGCAGCTGGAAGAGGAACTGCCTTCGAGCCTCAAGGTGTCCATCGCCTACGACGCCACCCTGTTCATCCAGGCGTCCATCGACGAGGTGATCAAGACCCTCGGCGAAGCAGTGCTGATCGTCATTGTCGTGGTGTTCCTGTTCCTCGGCGCCCTGCGCTCGGTGGTGATCCCGGTGGTGACCATCCCGCTGTCGATGATCGGCGTGCTGTTCTTCATGCAGATGATGGGCTACTCGCTGAACCTGCTGACGCTGCTGGCCATGGTGCTGGCCATCGGCCTGGTGGTGGACGACGCGATCGTGGTGGTGGAAAACATCCACCGTCATATCGAGGAGGGCAAGACGCCCTTCGACGCGGCCCTGGAAGGTGCCCGCGAGATCGCCCTGCCGGTGGTGTCGATGACCATCACCCTGGCCGCGGTGTACGCGCCCATCGGCTTTCTCACCGGGCTGACCGGTGCCTTGTTCAAGGAGTTCGCCCTGACCCTGGCCGGAGCGGTGGTCATTTCCGGCATCGTCGCCCTCACCCTGTCACCGATGATGTGCGCCCTGCTGTTGCGCCACGAGCAGAATCCCAGTGGCCTGGCCCACCGCCTGGACCTGATCTTCGACGCGCTCAAGGTGCGCTACCAGCGCCTGCTGCACGGCACCCTGAACAGCCGCCCGGTGGTGCTGGTGTTCGCCGTGCTGATCCTGTGCCTGATTCCGGTCTTGCTGATGTTCACCCGCAACGAACTGGCGCCGGAGGAGGACCAGGGGGTGATCTTCATGATGAGCAGCTCGCCGCAGACCGCCAACCTGGACTACCTCAATGCCTACACCGACCAGTTCACACCGATCTTCAAGCGCTTCCCCGAGTACTACTCGTCGTTCCAGATCAACGGTTTCAACGGCGTGCAGAGCGGGATCGGCGGCTTCCTGCTCAAGCCCTGGAACGAGCGCGAGCGCACGCAGATGCAGTTGTTGCCGCTGGTGCAGGCCGAGCTTGAGCAGATCGGCGGTCTGCAGATCTTCGGCTTCAACCTGCCGTCGCTGCCCGGCACCGGCGAGGGCCTGCCGTTCCAGCTGGTGATCAACACCGCCGGTGACTACCCGGCCCTGTTGGAGGTGGCCCAGCGGGTCAAGGAGCGCGCCCAGGCGTCGGGCAAGTTCGCCTTCCTCGACATCGACCTGGCCTTCGACAAGCCCGAGGTGGTGATCGACATCGACCGTGCCAAGGCGGCGCAGATGGGGGTGTCGATGGACACCCTGGGCAGCACCCTGGCGACCTTGCTGGGCGAGGCCGAGATCAACCGCTTCACCCTGGAGGGCCGCAGCTACAAGGTCATCGCCCAGGTCGAGCGCCCGTACCGGGCCACCCCTGGCTGGCTGAACAACTACTACGTGAAGAACGAGCAGGGCCAGTTGCTGCCGCTCGCGACGCTGATCACCCTCAGCGACCGTGCCCGGCCGCGCCAGCTCAACCAGTTCCAGCAGTTGAACTCGGCGATCATCCAGGGGGTGCCGCTGGTGAGCATGGGCGAGGCCCTGGAAACCGTGCGCGCCATCGCTCGCGAGGAGGCGCCCGAGGGGTTCTCGCTGGACTATGCCGGGACGGCGCGCCAGTTCGTCCAGGAGGGCAGCGCGTTGTGGGTGACCTTCGGCCTGGCGCTGGCGATCATCTTCCTGGTGCTGGCGGCGCAGTTCGAGAGTTTTCGGGATCCACTGGTGATTCTGGTGACGGTGCCGTTGTCGATCTGCGGGGCGTTGTTGCCGTTGTTCCTGGGGGTATCGAGCATGAACATCTATACCCAGGTGGGGTTGGTGACCCTGATCGGGCTGATCACCAAGCATGGGATTCTGATTGTCGAGTTTGCCAATCAGCTACGGGATGAGCGGGGGCTTGGGGTACGGGAGGCGATCGAGGAAGCTGCCGCGATTCGCCTGCGGCCGGTGCTGATGACCACGGCGGCCATGGTGTTTGGCATGGTGCCCTTGATTTTGGCCTCTGGGGCCGGGGCGGTCAGTCGGTTTGATATCGGGATGGTGATTGCTACCGGGATGTCGGTTGGGACGTTGTTTACGTTGTTTGTTTTGCCTTGTATTTATAGTGTTTTGGCGCATAAGGGAGAGGTTGCTGTTCGTGGGTGATTGTTTTTGGTTTTGTATGCGCATTCATTGGCGATGGTGACGCATAGTCACCTTTCCGCCCTTACGGCGGGTCCCTTTTTGAAGGATCTGTAGAGACCGGACACATCGCTGACACATGTGCGCAGACATGGTTGACACATTATGGTCCGTAATCAGGTTTGTTC
>NZ_JABWRI010000060.1:0-6188 GCF_014268865.1 Pseudomonas sp. BW16M2
GGTAGTTCAGTCGGTTAGAATACCGGCCTGTCACGCCGGGGGTCGCGGGTTCGAGTCCCGTCCGCTGCGCCATCTTCTGCCAAGAGCCCCATGAACGCTCAAGGCAAAACAGAAAAGGCGATATCAAAGTCGCTTTTTTTGTGCCTGGCTTTCGCGCCACAGCGCTTGAAAGCTCAGATCCCAGTTTCAATCGGGCGCAAGCTCGAACGATACGCAGCGGTAGTTCAGTCGGTTAGAATACCGGCCTGTCACGCCGGGGGTCGCGGGTTCGAGTCCCGTCCGCTGCGCCATCTTCGCCTCGAGGTCCCTAGAACACTTCGAAGCAACGAGAAAGCGACCTTCGGGTCGCTTTTTTCGTTTCAGCGTCTTGCGCAGTCATGGGCAAGGATTTACACCAAGCTGACAGAGTCTTCACTGATCAATGGTTTCAGCCACTGATCGATGTGTTGCACAATACGCCCCATTCGTTTCTTCCCGGAATTGGCAATGTCTAGATCAACCGTCTATGGCGCGCTCGGGCTGGCCCTCGTGCTGGCGGGTGTGTCCGGCTGTTCCTCGAAAAAGGCCGCCGTCTACGAGCACGAGAACTTCGATGACTCGGGCACCTTCTCCCGCAGTTTCGCCACCAGCGAGGCGGGCTCCTGCGAGGCGGCGCGGCGCGCGCTGCTCAGCCAGGGCTACATCATCACCAGCAGCGACGCCAACCAGGTCGCCGGCAACAAGAGCTTCCAGCAGAACGCCGAGAACCACCTGCAGATCAGCTTCAACATCACCTGCGTGCCGGACATGAGCGACAAGCAGCGCTCGACCATGTTCGCCAACGCCCTGCAGGACCGCTACACCCTGAAGAAATCCAACACCTCCGCCAGCCTTGGCGTCGGTGTGCTGGGTTCGGTGTCGATGCCGATCGGCTCCACCGACGACTCCATGGTCAAGGTCGCCAGCGAGACGGTCACTGCCGCGCAGTTCTACGACCGCTACTTCGCCCTGGTGGAAAGTTACCTGCCGAAGCCGAAGAAGCCGGAGAAGACCGAGCCTGCCGCCGAGCCGAAGGTGGAAAAACCGGCCGCCGACCTGGGCTTGCCGGAGCCCGCGCCCGCCGCCCTGGCACCTGCGCCGCAGTCTGCCGCGCCGGTCGCCGAGAGCGTGGCAGAGGCCCCGGTACCGACTCCGGTTGCCGTCGCCCCTGCCGCTGCGCCCGCGCCTGTTGCCGCTCCAGCGGCTCCTGTACCGGCCAGCGAAGTCCCTGCGGCCCCGATTGTTGACGACAGCAAGGGCTCGCAGCCCATCGCGCCGCCCGTCGAGCCAACGCCGATCCAGGTACAGCAGGAAGCGCCGGCAGTGGAGCAGGCCCCCGCGCCACTCTGACGCGTCGATAACTTCCCGGGCGCCTGCTACGTTTATCGTTCATAGGGCTGTAATCATTTGGTCATTCCGCTGCCTTAGGTTGGCGCAATGACCAAAGAACGATGAATCAAAGGGGCGAGAAGATGGACGATTACCAGGAAGAACTGCTCGAATTCCAGGCCTATGAACTGGACCTGCCGGAGCCGGCCGACGACGCCACCGAGCTCTAGCCCACCTGCCGCTGAAGGCGGCGAAATTCCCCCGGTGTCAGCCCCGTCCAGCGCTTGAATGCGCGCTGGAAGGCCTCGGCCGAGGCGAACCCCAACAGATAGGCGATCTCGCCGAAGGCCAGCTCCGTGTCGCGGATATAGGTCTCGGCCAGGTCGCGCCGCGTGTCGTTGAGCAGGTTGCGAAAGCGCGTGCCTTCCTCGGCCAGTTTGCGGCGCAAGGTCCAGGTCGGCAGCTGCAGGTGCCGCGCCACTTCTTCCAGATCCGGCTCGCGCCCACCGTTCAACAGCGGCCCCAGCAGGTGGGTGATGCGTTCGCCCAGGCTGCGCACGCGCGTGCGCTGGGCCAGTTCCGCCTCGCACAACTGCAGCAGGTGCTGCCAGGTGCTGGGGCAGTGCTGCGGGTTGGGCAGGGCCAGGGTGGCTTGGCTCAGGCGCAGCTGGTTGGCTGTGGCGCCGAAATGCACCGGGCCTGCGCACAGGCTTTGGTACTGAGCGGCGTAGGCGGGGGCGTCGAACTCGATTTCCAGGCGCTCGGCCTGCACCGGCCTGGCCGCCAGGGCGCCAAGCTGGGCCAGCCAGCCAGCGAGCAGCGAGTCGACCACGAAACGGTTGTAGTCGTTGTAGGGGCTGATGGAGTAGAACCGCAGCCAGGCGCCCTGGGTGTCTTCGTGAAAGCTCGACTGGCCGCGGTAGTTGGCGGCATAAAGTGGCTCGAAACGTAGCAGGGTACGGGCGGCGTCGCCGAGGTTCGGGGCCTGGGCGGCGGCGACGCCGGCCAGCCCGGCCTGGGCCAGGCGGCTCAGGCGGCCCATGTGCAGGCCCAGCGCCGGCTCGGCGGACAGGGCAATCGCCGCGTGTCCCAGGTGCATGTAGCGCGGGATCGACAGCCGCGCGCCCGGCTCGGCCAGGCGCCTGGCGTCGAGGCCATAGCGCAGCAGCAGGGGGTGCGGATCGTGGCCGAGTGCCGTCAGCGCCTCGGCCAGGGGCTGGACGAAACCGACCGACAGTTCACCCAGGCGTACGCGGGGGCGGGGCATGTCGTCACAGCCACAGGTTGAGCAGGCGCGCGCCGTGGCTGTCGTTGCCGACCCACAGCGTGCCACCCTGGCTGGCGAAGCCCTGCCCGTCACTGCCCAGTTCCCAGAACTGGCCGCGCATGAACACGCTCATGCTCGGGGTGGCGGCGTTGGCGGCCAGGGGCAGTTGCTGCCAGGCGCGCTGTTCGCTCACTGCGCCGCGGCGCAGGGGCAGGTCGGCGGCCTGGGCCTGGTGGCGGTTGCCACGCCAGGGCGCCTGCCAGCTCTGCTTGCCGCTGAGGAATACCGGGTTGGCGACCAGTTGCACCGATTGCGCGGCCAGTTGCCGATAGTTGGCGGGGTACCAGCTGTCGCTGCCGATCAGCACGCCCAGGCGTCCGGCGGGGGTCTGCAGCACCTGCAGCGGATGCTGCTGGCCGTCGTGGATGTAGCGCCGGCTTTCGCTGTCGGGGTACTGCTGATGCTGGGGCTGCCCGAGCACCGAACCGTCGCTGGCGAACACCAGGCTGCTGTTGTACAGCGGGCCGTTGCCGGTGCGCAACACGCCGTTCTCCACATAGGGTGCGGGCAGGACGATGGAGCCGGCGACCAGGGTGACGCCGAACTCCCGGGCCAGGTTGCCGAACACTTGCTGGTAGTCGGCGGCCATCTGCGCGGCCTTCATGCGCAGGTGCGCGTCCGAGCGGCGATCGTCACCGCTGGCGGCGAGCATCGCCAGGCCGTAGCGCAGCGGGTTGCTCAGCTCCAGCCACTGCCAGGCCTCGTTGCGCTGGGTGACCTGGTACAGCTCGCGTTTCTCGCCCCGGGCCCACAGCCAGGTGCCGATATGCTCCGGCAACACCACCACGGTGCGCGGGTTGACCAGGCCCTGGGCACGGGCCTGCTCCAGGTAGGCCGAGAGCTTGCGGTGAAGGCGCGTGAGGTTCTGGTAGTCCCCCGGATACAGCAGCGGCTCGACTCCCAGCAGGTTGCCGTGCTCGCCCGGCACGCCCTGGTTGAGGGCCAGTTCGATGCGCAGGTCGGACAGGTAATGACCCTCCGGGCGCTGCAGGGTCCAGAAGCCGTAGCCGCAGAGGGCGGCAAGGGTGACCAGCGCCAGGGCGCCGGCTAGCAGTTTTCGCATGGAGTGGTCCAGCGCTGTGCAGAAGGAGTGCCCTAGGGTAGTCCTGCTGTGCAGCAGGATCAATAAGTTGTCAGTTTCGATCATTGAGCGTGTTCAAACGCCTGTTTAATGTCGACCTCAGACAAACGACGGGCCCCGCCACGCTGCTGTAGAGGCTTGGTAGAGGTGCCCGCATTCCGTGATCACGCCACCTGTGGAGTCCATCCATGGCTACCGACCGTTACCCGCACCTGCTGGCCCCCCTCGACCTGGGCTTCACCACCCTGCGCAACCGCACCCTGATGGGCTCGATGCACACCGGCCTCGAGGAGCGCCCGGGCGGCTTCGAGCGCATGGCCGCGTACTTTGCCGAACGCGCACGTGGTGGCGTCGGGCTGATGGTCACCGGTGGCATCGCGCCCAACGATGAAGGCGGCGTGTATTCCGGCGCGGCCAAGCTCAGCACCGAGGAAGAGGCCGACAAGCACCGGATCGTCACCGAGGCGGTGCATGCCGCCGGTGGCAAGATCTGCCTGCAGATCCTGCATGCCGGACGCTATGCCTACAGCCCGAAACAGGTGGCGCCCAGCGCCATCCAGGCGCCGATCAACCCGTTCAAGCCCAAGGAACTGGACGAGGAGGGCATCGAGAAGCAGATCCGCGACTTCGTCACCTGCGCAAGCCTGGCCCAGCGTGCCGGCTACGACGGCGTCGAGATCATGGGTTCGGAAGGTTACTTCATCAACCAGTTCCTCGCCGCCCACACCAACCACCGCACCGATCGCTGGGGCGGTAGCTACGAGAACCGCATGCGCCTGGCGGTGGAAATCGTGAGCCGGGTGCGCGAGGCGGTTGGGCCGAACTTCATCATCATCTTCCGCCTGTCGATGCTCGACCTGGTCGAGGGCGGCAGTACCTGGGACGAGATCGAGCTGCTGGCCAAGGCCATCGAGCAGGCCGGCGCCACGCTGATCAACACTGGTATCGGCTGGCATGAAGCGCGCATCCCGACCATCGCCACCAAGGTGCCGCGCGCGGCGTTCAGCAAGGTCACCGCCAAGCTGCGTGGCGCGGTGAAGATCCCGCTGATTACCACCAACCGCATCAACACCCCGGAGGTGGCCGAGGCGGTGCTGGCGGAGGGCGATGCCGACATGGTCTCGATGGCCCGACCGTTCCTGGCCGACCCGGACTTCGTCAACAAGGCCGCTGAAGGTCGTGGCGACGAGATCAACACCTGCATCGGCTGCAACCAGGCCTGCCTGGATCATACCTTCGGCGGCAAGCTGACCAGCTGCCTGGTCAACCCGCGGGCCTGCCACGAGACCGAGCTCAACTATCTGCCGGTACGGGCAGTCAAGCGCATCGCCGTGGTCGGTGCCGGTCCTGCGGGCCTGGCGGCCGCCACCGTGGCCGCCGAGCGCGGTCATGAAGTGACGTTGTTCGATGCCGCTGGTGAGATCGGTGGGCAGTTCAACGTGGCCAAGCGCGTGCCGGGTAAGGAGGAGTTCTACGAGACCCTGCGTTACTTCCGCAACAAGGTGAAGTCCACGGGTGTCGACCTGCGCCTGAATACCCGTGTCGATGTGGCTGCGCTGGTGTCTGGCGAGTTCGACGAGATTATCCTGGCCACCGGCATCGCCCCGCGTACGCCGGCCATTCCCGGTGTCGACAACGCCAAGGTGCTGAGCTACCTGGACGTGCTGCTGGAGCGCAAGCCGGTGGGCGAGCGGGTGGCGGTGATCGGTGCTGGTGGCATTGGTTTCGATGTGTCCGAGTACCTGGTGCACAAGGGTGTGGCCACCAGCCAGGACCGTGAGGCGTTCTGGAAGGAGTGGGGCATCGATACGCGTTTGCAGGCCCGTGGTGGTGTGGCCGGGGTCAAGGCCGAGCCTCATGCGCCGGCGCGTCAGGTGTACCTGCTGCAGCGCAAGAAAACCAAGGTCGGCGACGGGCTGGGCAAGACCACTGGGTGGATTCATCGCACGGGGCTGAAGAACAAGCAGGTGCAGATGCTCAACAGCGTCGAGTACCTGAGCGTGGACGATGCCGGCCTGCATGTACGGGTTGGCGAGGGCGAGCCGCAGTTGTTGGCGGTGGACAACATCGTCATCTGCGCTGGGCAGGATCCACTGCGTGAGTTACATGATGGCCTTGTTGCGGCCGGGCAGTCGGTGCACCTGATCGGTGGCGCTGACGTGGCGGCTGAGCTTGATGCCAAGCGGGCGATTAACCAAGGGTCGAGGTTGGCGGCGGAACTGTGATTGTTTGAATCGTTGGTGAGTCAACTTCCACAGTTGAGGTGGTAATACATCTTTTCTGTGGAAGTTGGCTTGTCAGCGAGTGGCTGTAGCTAAGTAAATATTGCCAGCACTCTACACTTACTCCATGTCCGTTGATCTTGATCTTGATCTTGATCTTGATCTTGATCTTGATCTTGATCTTGATCTTGATCTTGATCTTGATCTTGAT
>NZ_JABWRI010000061.1:0-3414 GCF_014268865.1 Pseudomonas sp. BW16M2
GGGGCCATAGCTCAGCTGGGAGAGCGCCTGCCTTGCACGCAGGAGGTCAGCGGTTCGATCCCGCTTGGCTCCACCACTCTTTCAGGTTTCGCAGCACTGCTCAGAACTTAGAAATGAACATTCGTTGATGAATGTTGATTTCTGACTTTTGTCAGATCGTTCTTTAAAAATTCGGATATGTGATAGATAGACTGAATGCCAGTTTCACTGCTGGTTATTCAGGCTAAGGTAAAATTTGTGAGTTCTGCTCAGCAATGAGCGAAATGCGAATTTTCGGCGAATGTCGTCTTCACAGTATAACCAGATTGCTTGGGGTTATATGGTCAAGTGAAGAAGCGCATACGGTGGATGCCTTGGCAGTCAGAGGCGATGAAAGACGTGGTAGCCTGCGATAAGCTTTGGGGAGTCGGCAAACAGACTGTGATCCAGAGATCTCTGAATGGGGGAACCCAGCCAGCATAAGCTGGTTATCTTGTACTGAATACATAGGTGCAAGAGGCGAACCAGGGGAACTGAAACATCTAAGTACCCTGAGGAAAAGAAATCAACCGAGATTCCCTTAGTAGTGGCGAGCGAACGGGGACCAGCCCTTAAGCTGGTTTGAGATTAGTGGAACGCTCTGGAAAGTGCGGCCATAGTGGGTGATAGCCCCGTACACGAAAATCTCTTGCCAGTGAAATCGAGTAGGACGGAGCACGAGAAACTTTGTCTGAACATGGGGGGACCATCCTCCAAGGCTAAATACTACTGACTGACCGATAGTGAACCAGTACCGTGAGGGAAAGGCGAAAAGAACCCCGGAGAGGGGAGTGAAATAGAACCTGAAACCGTATGCGTACAAGCAGTGGGAGCCTACTTTGTTAGGTGACTGCGTACCTTTTGTATAATGGGTCAGCGACTTATATTCAGTGGCGAGCTTAACCGAATAGGGGAGGCGTAGCGAAAGCGAGTCTTAATAGGGCGCTTTAGTCGCTGGGTATAGACCCGAAACCGGGCGATCTATCCATGGGCAGGTTGAAGGTTAGGTAACACTGACTGGAGGACCGAACCGACTACCGTTGAAAAGTTAGCGGATGACCTGTGGATCGGAGTGAAAGGCTAATCAAGCTCGGAGATAGCTGGTTCTCCTCGAAAGCTATTTAGGTAGCGCCTCATGTATCACTGTAGGGGGTAGAGCACTGTTTCGGCTAGGGGGTCATCCCGACTTACCAAACCGATGCAAACTCCGAATACCTACAAGTGCCGAGCATGGGAGACACACGGCGGGTGCTAACGTCCGTCGTGAAAAGGGAAACAACCCAGACCGTCAGCTAAGGTCCCAAAGTCATGGTTAAGTGGGAAACGATGTGGGAAGGCTTAGACAGCTAGGAGGTTGGCTTAGAAGCAGCCACCCTTTAAAGAAAGCGTAATAGCTCACTAGTCGAGTCGGCCTGCGCGGAAGATGTAACGGGGCTCAAACCATGCACCGAAGCTACGGGTATCACCTTTGGTGATGCGGTAGAGGAGCGTTCTGTAAGCCTGTGAAGGTGAGTTGAGAAGCTTGCTGGAGGTATCAGAAGTGCGAATGCTGACATGAGTAACGACAATGCGAGTGAAAAACTCGCACGCCGAAAGACCAAGGTTTCCTGCGCAACGTTAATCGACGCAGGGTTAGTCGGTCCCTAAGGCGAGGCTGAAAAGCGTAGTCGATGGAAAACAGGTTAATATTCCTGTACTTCCAGTTATTGCGATGGAGGGACGGAGAAGGCTAGGCCAGCTTGGCGTTGGTTGTCCAAGTTTAAGGTGGTAGGCTGAGATCTTAGGCAAATCCGGGATCTCAAGGCCGAGAGCTGATGACGAGTGCTCTTTAGAGCGCGAAGTGGTTGATGCCATGCTTCCAAGAAAAGCTCCTAAGCTTCAGATAACTGGGAACCGTACCCCAAACCGACACAGGTGGTTAGGTAGAGAATACCAAGGCGCTTGAGAGAACTCGGGTGAAGGAACTAGGCAAAATGGCACCGTAACTTCGGGAGAAGGTGCGCCGGTGAGGGTGAAGCACTTGCTGCGTAAGCCCACGCCGGTCGAAGATACCAGGCCGCTGCGACTGTTTATTAAAAACACAGCACTCTGCAAACACGAAAGTGGACGTATAGGGTGTGACGCCTGCCCGGTGCCGGAAGGTTAATTGATGGGGTTAGCGCAAGCGAAGCTCTTGATCGAAGCCCCGGTAAACGGCGGCCGTAACTATAACGGTCCTAAGGTAGCGAAATTCCTTGTCGGGTAAGTTCCGACCTGCACGAATGGCGTAACGATGGCGGCGCTGTCTCCACCCGAGACTCAGTGAAATTGAAATCGCTGTGAAGATGCAGTGTATCCGCGGCTAGACGGAAAGACCCCGTGAACCTTTACTATAGCTTTGCACTGGACTTTGAGCTTGCTTGTGTAGGATAGGTGGGAGGCTTTGAAGTGGGGACGCCAGTTCTCATGGAGCCATCCTTGAAATACCACCCTGGCAACCTTGAGGTTCTAACTCAGGTCCGTTATCCGGATCGAGGACAGTGTATGGTGGGTAGTTTGACTGGGGCGGTCTCCTCCCAAAGAGTAACGGAGGAGTACGAAGGTGCGCTCAGACCGGTCGGAAATCGGTCGTAGAGTATAAAGGCAAAAGCGCGCTTGACTGCGAGACACACACGTCGAGCAGGTACGAAAGTAGGTCTTAGTGATCCGGTGGTTCTGTATGGAAGGGCCATCGCTCAACGGATAAAAGGTACTCCGGGGATAACAGGCTGATACCGCCCAAGAGTTCATATCGACGGCGGTGTTTGGCACCTCGATGTCGGCTCATCACATCCTGGGGCTGAAGCCGGTCCCAAGGGTATGGCTGTTCGCCATTTAAAGTGGTACGCGAGCTGGGTTTAGAACGTCGTGAGACAGTTCGGTCCCTATCTGCCGTGGACGTTTGAGATTTGAGAGGGGCTGCTCCTAGTACGAGAGGACCGGAGTGGACGAACCTCTGGTGTTCCGGTTGTCACGCCAGTGGCATTGCCGGGTAGCTATGTTCGGAAGAGATAACCGCTGAAAGCATCTAAGCGGGAAACTTGCCTCAAGATGAGATCTCACTGGAGCCTTGAGCTCCCTGAAGGGCCGTCGAAGACTACGACGTTGATAGGTTGGGTGTGTAAGCGCTGTGAGGCGTTGAGCTAACCAATACTAATTGCCCGTGAGGCTTGACCATATAACACCCAAGCAATTTGCGCCGAGGCCAAATTGTGGTGGTGAAGACGAAAGAACCGAAAGTTCGCAACATCACAAATCGCATATCCGAATTCGCTGGAGTATCCATCTGGATCTTCTGGCAACAGAATTTCTTGACGACCATAGAGCATTGGAACCACCTGATCCCATCCCGAACTCAGCAGTGAAACGATGCATCGC
>NZ_JABWRI010000063.1:0-1703 GCF_014268865.1 Pseudomonas sp. BW16M2
GGGTTACGGCTTGTTTTCTCCAGCGTTCTGCGCGTACATCCTTCCAGTCGTAGCTGACGATTTTTATTGGCCATGGACTAAAGGGGTTCCACCAACAGAAATTGAAGTTGTAGGCGTAAATTTTTTGGCGGACACGGTTGAAGCGTATTGGTTCATCACGCGGGGTGAGAAGGATTGCGCGGATGAATGATGCCGCCTGCCATATCCCTGTTAATGTTGCAATAACTACAATTAAGAATAATTCATGTTGGTGATGTGCTACGGTGTCTATTAGCGTATATATGGATAGGATGAGCACTGGGATGCTGGCTAGTGCTAGTAAAAGCAGTAGCTCTCGCATGAAAATTGAGTGTCGGGATATTTCCAGGTAGATGCTGTCTTGGTAGTTTGCATTTAATAATTCGGGTGATGGTTCTATCTTGGTAGGTTCGCTTGGAAGATTGAAGTCTTCTTTCCAGCCTGAACATGGAGGAGTCAGGGTAGGTCGTTTCATTTTTATCCCCTTGTGTCCAGTTTGTCTTGTTTTTTTACTAGTCTCGCTAGGTTTGTGGTGTCGTCCTTGTCGGGCCAATAGCTGACTGTTAACTCAAACGCATCGATAGTGTTGAGGTCTGCGGTTGGTATGCTGCCTTCTATTTTTAGGGTTTCTCCTCGGCTGGAACTATCCTCTGGACTGCCGGTGCTCTCATGTAGCCCTGTTCTTATTTTGTCGCTGTCTCCGGAGTGCACGGTCGGCACAGTGTTTCTTCCCGGTGAGTAAATTACCAGTGTCCATTCGTATTTTGCCCGTTCTTGAATGAAGTTTGGAATGGTGATTGTGTAGTCCAGGCGTGTCTCGAGTGGGATGGAAAAGTTGTCCCTGACCGTGACGAACGGTTCTATCGTTTTTGGAGGATGGGTTTCTTTGAACTTTATGTCTATTGAGATATGCGCAGTGATGCCCAATAAAGCAGCGTTGAGAGCGCCTATAGCGTTATCGTTGTCTCCTGCGACCTGCCATTCGCGATGCGAAGCCGGTAATCCCCATCTGGACTGGCGTGCCCAGACTTCCAATGGGGAGGATTCTTTCTTCTTGGCAGTCGTCGCTAGCACATAAGATGAGAGTGCAAATATTATGGCTATCCCTACTGGTCCAAGAAAGGCAGTGCCAAATAGTAGTGTACTTGCTCCTGCAATTGCTGAAACAAACGCAAATATACCGGATGCGTAGTAGAAGGTTTTGGATGGGTGGTCTCCCTGAGAGGCTGTTCGTTGAGCTGCTAATAAATAATTAGCTCCATCTGCAATACCGGCCACGGCAGCAATGGCACCTCCGTACCTCACAAGTTGCGTCCCCTGCATCAATGTCGAGCCCGCCGTCACGGCAACCCGGGCAGGCCGCAATATCTCGATCGCTTTCCCTGTCGCTTCAATACTCAACCCCAAAACCCCGATGGACGACGACCAGACCGCTGCCAACGCTTCGGCCTCCGCATTGCCCGGGATCGCGTTCAGCGCGTCATGATTCCTGCGCAGGCTGTCCTGCTGGAACCACAACCCACCCAGGCTCAACATCAAGTCCGCGCGGCCCGGCCCCAGGCCAGACAAGCCACTGCGCAGGTTGCCCATGGCTTCACGGGCCAGGGTGCGGGTCTGCTCCGCGCTCAGGCTGAGCAGGCGCAGGCTGTGGGCGGCCTGGTATTGCAGGCTGTCTGCCCCTATGC
>NZ_JABWRI010000064.1:0-1627 GCF_014268865.1 Pseudomonas sp. BW16M2
ATCAAGAGCAAGACCCACAAGGGGCAAGGCTTCAACGAGCTGCGCTTCGAGGATGAGCTGGGGCAGGAAGAGGTGTTTATCCATGCGCAGCGGGATCAGAACAATGTGGTCAAGCATGATGAGACCACGCAGGTTGGCAATGATCGACGTGAGGAGGTTGGCCATGACGAAGTGCTCGACGTCGCCAACAACCGTCGCGAAACCATCGGCAACGACGACCAGGTGACGATTGGCCATGACGCGCTGCTGGACATCGGCCATAGCCAGACCACCACGATTGCCCAGGATCGCACGGTGCAGGTGGGCAATCATCGCTTTGACAGCACGGCGGCCAACCACAACGTCAGCGTGGGTGGCCATATGCAGCAGACCATCGAGGGCCACCTTGAACTGAAGGCCGGCCAGGCCATTCGGCAGCACACCCGGTGCTACGAAATCCATGCCTCGCAGAGCATCACCCTCAAAGCGCCAGGCGGCACGCTGCGCATCGACGGCGACGGGATCACGCTCGATGGCGTGGCGCTGATCCTGAAAGCGCCGCTGAGCCAGAACGCCAGCGGTAGCGGCAATGAACTGTCGATCACCAGCCAGGTGTTGCAGGGGCTTGAAGAATGCGTGGAGCACCAGCGATGAAACCTGAACATCTGCTCGACCTGGTGGCACAGGCGCGTAAACCCGACGATTTCCTCTACCTGCTGCTCGACCCGCTTGCCAACTGCGGTCCCGAACATCCCTTGAGCATTGCAGCGCTGACCCGGCAACTGGGCGTAGAGGCAGTCGAATGTGTGATGCGCGACGACCTGGCGCACCTGACAGCGGAGTGTCCGACCCTGGTCGAGCTGGCGGCGCCCGGCCATCCCGCTGACACACTGCTTCAGCTCACTGCCGTCCATGCCCTGTCAGAAGTGGACTTCGACAGACGCTATGTCTGCGGTTGGCTATTGAGCGAACAGCCATTGCCGGTCATCGCCCGGCACCTCGCGGCCCGTTGCTTGACCATGCCCCCGGTGGCCGGTCCAGCAACGGCTCCCTGGTTCGAGCCTTTGCGCCTGGAGTTGCTGCACGCCACGATGCTCGATATCAGCGATGTGCTATGGCCCTTGAGCGCATGGTTGTACCCAACCGCCTGCGGCACCTTCGCCTGCGTGCAAGGCCGCGCGTTCGCCAGGGACCTGGTCATACCGCACGCCGTCCGCGAACTGCAGTACATGGCCCCTCAAGTCCGGTGCCTGCTGGGCGCCTGGCGTTTGCTGAACCAATCGCCCCCAAGCTACTCGCCCTTGGCGTGGAAGGGCCCCTCGAGCCTTCCGCCCCAGGCGCCCTTCCATGTGTACCAACTGATCGTCACGGCCTGGGCGCGTGGGCTTGTGGACCTCGATGACGCTTCATGCCTGGTCCTGCACCAGATCATGATCCATCCACGCCTGCTCGAACACCCCACCATCCAGCACGACTTCAACCAAGCCGTAGCGGGCGAGTGCCGCCTGGTCTCGCGCTTCGCCACCTACAGCGACTACGACTGGTCCAAAGTCGTCGCCGCGCTGCCCCAGTCTCGGAGCTATCCATGACCCTCAGCCTCAGTCAATCCATCCTGGACGCACAACGCCAAGCCATCCCCGTCCCCAAA
>NZ_JABWRI010000065.1:0-1306 GCF_014268865.1 Pseudomonas sp. BW16M2
ATGTACGGGTCACCCACATGGGTTACACAAAAGTTCACTCACATAGGTGACAACACCTTGAGTGTTACATAACCATCAGTGGCATCCCGTACATCGACCCTGCCAAGGATGATGGGACCGAAAATAACATCCCAGACGCCATCCCCAACCTGCTCCAGGCCAATGGTCTGGTGCTTGAGCACATAACCTACGTAGATCCTCAAGCCGCGGCGGTTGATGATGCCGCAGCTATCCGCTGGCAAGCTCTCAATATGGCTGGGATAGGTCATCTCGGGGAGTTTTTCAGGGAATGGGCGCGGCGAGGGTTGGTAGCAAGACGCCGGTGTTTTCTGCTTCAACGCTTCATGCAAGCGCTCGTGATTGTAGTGCTGCCGGAAGCGATCAAAGTGCCGTTGTTGAGCCTCCCAGGCCACTGCCGGCGGCGATGGTAGCGTGCTTTTGAGCGTCCGATGCATGCGTTCGTGGCGGCCATTTTGTTCAGGTCGACCAGGCGCAATGCGCTCGGGAATGATGCCTAGACGCAGCCACCAGATCGACAGCTGGGAAAGTCCCGCACGCCCCTTACTGGCAAACGGTACACCGTTATCGGTACGGATCCGCTCAGGCAGGCCATTCTCCCGGAACACTTGGGTGAAAACGGCCTGCGTTTCCAGGAGATTGGTGTTGGGCATGCTGTGGCAGGCGAGCAGGAAGCGACTGGCGTGATCCATGATCGTCAGCGGATAGCACCAGACGCCTGCACCTGTCAGAAATTGGCCTTTGTAGTCCGCACTGAATAGTTGGTTAGGCGACTCTGCCTTCTCCAGTGGCTTGGGATAGACCGCTACCCGCTGACGTAAGCGGCGTGGTTTGACCAATTCGGCCTTCTTGAGGATGTTGTAGATCGCTGTCTTCGAGGGCGGCGCCTGATCAGGGAAACGCTCCTGCAGCGCAGCCTGGATCTTTTTCGGACCCGGTTCTGTTTCGCCTCGACTGCGCAGTTCGATGATGGCTTCGCGAACTGCAGCGGGTACAACCCAGTCCTGAGTCAACCGGCGGCGGCTGCGCTCTTCCAGCCCCGAAGGCCCCTCTTTCTCATATCGCTCGACCCATTTGTAGCCGGTCTTTCGGCTGATCTCGTAGGCCTGGCACAGGGCGCTGAAGCTGGGCGCCCCCTGCAGGTAATCCGCGATGAAAAGCATTTTCAGGTCCATAGGTTTCAGCTCTCGCCAGGGCATGGTCAGATCCTCGAAAACCGACCCTGCCAGTTAAAGACTGTTACCTATGTGCGTGAACTGATTTGTAACCCATGTGGGTGAGTCATACC
>NZ_JABWRI010000066.1:0-1259 GCF_014268865.1 Pseudomonas sp. BW16M2
CTGTAGAGACCGGACACATCGCTGACACATGTGCGCAGACATGGTTGACACATTATGGTCCGTAATCAGGTTTGTTCACGTCGATGGTGCGCAGGCGTTGATGGCAGAAATAGACATCGAACATGTCTCCACCGTCTCGCCCGGGGCGTATCGCTATGGTCTGCCCGACCAAGCCTTTTGCGATGCTGAAATAGCGTTTCTGGAAGCGGAAGCGACTGTGATAAACCTTGGCCAGGACATCGTCTGGCCCATATTCAAATTCCTCAAGCTGATTGGGGTAGGCCCACGGGCTGGGGTGATATCTGGCCATTGGCACTTGATACCCCAACGCCTGATGAGGGCGCTGTAAGTTGTAAATTTCCCGCCATCGGTCAAACGCCGTCTGGGCTTGCACCAAGGTCGAGAACTGCCGCCCATCGAGTACTTCAGCCCTCAAAGAACGATGGAAACGCTCAATTTTGCCATTCGTTTGAGGGTGGTACGGGCGACTGAAACTTATCTGTATCCCTAGTCGAATCAACCAGATACTCAGTTCTGTAACCTCTCCAGGATTACGCGGTGAGCCCCAGGGAGCACCATTATCGACGTTGATTCGGACCGGTAGGCCGTAGCGCTGGAAGACCTCAGTCATCTTCTCCTTGACCGTCGTTCCTCGCTCGTTATCGCAAGCGTGAATAGCCAAATTGAAGCGGGAGTGGTCGTCAAGAATGGTCAGCGGATGACACCGGCCTTGCTGCAGAGCGAAGTGCCCTTTGAAGTCCATCTGCCAGAGATCGTTGGGCGCATCGTGCTCAAATCTAAGCCGCGCCTCTCGCGCCTTCTCAGGGCTCTGGATCAGTTCATGGCGGTGCAACACGTTGGTGACGGTGCTGGGGGCAATACGCTTGCTCAGCAGGCTGCTGATTGTGCGTCCGCCCCAGGCCGGGTGCTCCTGTCGAAGTGCAACGACTTCTGCTTCCAATGCAGCCTCGGTCAAGCGAGGGCTACTAGCCGGCCTCCGAGATCGTTCTTGTAGAGCGGCCGAGCCACCTTGTTCAAAACGGCGCAGCCACTTGTAGCCGGTTTGAGGACTGATGCTGAAGCGTCGGCATAACTCTCGAATATTGGCATCCGGTTGTCGCGCCAGGGATACGAACTCTTCTTTCAGGCTCATGGCGTTTCTCACGTTCCAAGGCATGGCGAAAATCCTGGCAAAGGGGCTGCCAGGAAGTGTCAACCATGTCTCCGTACACGTGTCCACCATGTGTCCGGTCTCTACA
>NZ_JABWRI010000067.1:0-1106 GCF_014268865.1 Pseudomonas sp. BW16M2
CCGGCAGCTTGACCAAGCCCAAGGCGAACACCGTGCCGGCCAGCAGCAGGTAGCCCATCCAGTTGGTCAACAGGCCCAGGGTGAGAATGCGGGTGATGGTCGGGGTATCGAGCCCCAGCCTGCCGTACAGGCGATAACGCAGGGCCACTCCACCGACCCAGGTAGTGAAGTTGAGGTTGAACGCATAGCAAACGAACGCCACCGGCAGCACCTGGCGGGCCGGCAGGCGATGGCCGGTGTAGGCGCGGGCGAGCAGGTCGTAGCTGGCGAACACCAGGTAGCTGCACAGGGCCAGCAGCAACCCCAGGGCCAGGGTCGAGGGTCGGTAGGCCAGCAGCGACTGGCGCACTTCACTCCAGTCCAGGTTACGCGCCAGGGTGAACAGCAGCACCGGGATCAGCACCAGGAACAGCACCGTCAGCAGGCGTTTGCCCCAGGTCTTCCAGCGTGGCGTGGCCATCAGGTCTTGCCCCCGTGGTAGCCGGCCGGGGCCTCGCTGTCGGCTTGCAGCGACTGCAGGCGTTGCCGGTGCGCCGGGAACCAGCCGGCGATGCGCGGGAAATAGCGGGTGATATGGAAGCCCAGGAATATCAAGGGTGCGCGCCACCAGTAGCCACGCACCATGCGCTCAAGCGTCACGGTCTTGCAGTGCTCGCGGGTCAGTTCGCTCAAGTGCTGGAACAGGTGTTCGTTGAACGCACGGTCGCGGATCAGCAGGTTGGCCTCAAGGTTGAATGACAGGCTCAGCGGGTCGAGATTGCTCGAACCCACGGTGGACCAGTCGTCGTCCACCAACGCCACCTTACCGTGCAGCGGGCGCTGGCAGTACTCGTGGATGCGCACGTCGTCGCGCAGCAGGTAGTTGTAGAGCAGTCGCGAGAGCGCGCGCACCCAGCGCATGTCCGGCTGCCCCTGGAGGATCAGGGTCACTTCGACCCCGCGCCGGGCGGCGTTGCGCAGTTCGCGCAGCAGGCGATAGCCGGGGAAGAAGTAGGCGTTGGCCACGACAATACGTTGCCTGGCTTCACGGAAGACCTGCAGGTAGCAGACCTCGATATCGTTGCGATGGCGGCGGTTGTCGCGTTCCACCAGCACGGCGCTGGCCG
>NZ_JABWRI010000068.1:0-1043 GCF_014268865.1 Pseudomonas sp. BW16M2
GGGAGGACCGCGCTGAACGCCCCATCCTGGGGCGCAGCGCTTGACGGGCATCCATGCCCGTCACCTCCCTTCGCAAGGCCTGCGTTCGGCCTCCTGAAGTCGCGAAGTTACGGGCGGCGCCTGGGCTGGTGCAGCTATCGCTAGTTGCTGTTTGGTGAACTCTTGATCGCCATCGCGGGGTTGCTCGCAATCCGGGTCTTGCCCGGCCATGCTTGCTCCTTTTCCAGGTAAGACATTTCCGAACCTGAAACCAAATGCTTCAGCCAGCAAAGCTTGGGAACTATCCTACGCGCTTGCCGGAAGCTGCTGCGTTGTCGGGGAAATACCCCACGGATAACTTCACGGGGTCGCCACATCAGGTGACCGGGTGTGAGAACCCGACTTGCACTGCCAAGGCTATTGCTTCATGGCAGCCATGCGCGGGCAGACTTCGGTCTGGCCGGCTTCAGTGCACCGGTTTCTCACCCCGCGTACGGCTGCCACCTTTGTCCGTGAGAAAGATCGAGATGGCCGCTCCTGTCACGCACTGGAGTTTCATCATGAAAAAGATCGTCCCAGACCCACCGCGTCTAGCTCCCTTCATCGCTATCCGCCCGACCCTCACCCGCGAAGAAGCCACGACCGCCGCCGTCGAAGTGGCCACCGCCATTTCCGATGTCCTCGATATCTACTTCAAGACCGAACCTGGCGAAGTCCAGGACCGTCTGTTCACTGCCAGCGACTACCTTGGCCAGCTTGCCTGTGCTTTGCTCGAATACAAGCCGGAGGTGCGGCCATGACCAACGCACGTACCGCAGGCCGGACCCGTTGCATGGACCTGTTCAAGGTCGAGCCGGGCATTCCCTTCGCGGATGCCTTCAGCGAGTTGTCGGTGCTGCTTGGCTGCATTCGCCACCTCACCTGCGAGGCCGAGATGGAAGGCGACCTGATGGCGGGCAGCGCAGCGCGCATGTTGAGCGCCATGGCCAAGGCGTTGATTGATGATATGGAGTTGGGGATGAATAACAGGACTCGATAAAGCGTTGGGGGCGCTGCGCGGGCCC
>NZ_JABWRI010000069.1:0-1023 GCF_014268865.1 Pseudomonas sp. BW16M2
AAAGGTAGCGTTGTCATGACGCATGCTTTTGATCAGATCTTCAGTTACTGGCTCGACAAGGGTAATACCGCAGTTCTAGTCCCATGCGAAAAAAAACTGAACACGACGAAACAACCATGAAGAATAGGCCTACCCTAGCGCCTCCATGCCCAGGCTGGAAGGAAGACTTCAATCTCCCAAATGACCCTCCCAACATAGAGTTCTGTTCCAAACTCTTGAGTACAAACCATCAAGACGACACCTATCTGGAGATATCCCGAAGCTCGATCATCATGCGTGAACTACTGCTTGCGTGCGCATTGATCAACAGCCCATTTCTCATCCTGGCCGCCGGCCTAATAATTAATAGCGCAATACATAACCAGCACAACCTCATCTTACTAAAGCTGGCCATCCTATTATTAGCAACCTGCCAGACAGCATCATTTCTACGCATGATCCGCCTCACCCCACGCGATGAACCCATACGTTTCAACCGTGCACGCCAAAAAATCTATGCTTACAATTTCACATACTGCTGGTGGAATCCTTTCATTCCATGGCCAATAAAAACCGTCAGCTACGACTGGAAAGATATCCGCGCAGAGCGTTGGAGAAAACAAGCCGTAACCCTCCAAGGCTCACACCTCGTAAAAACGGGGATCATGCTGTCCATCGTGGAACCAGGCACCAACAACGTCATCGATCGGTTCCCTTTGAGTAACGTATATGGTGAAGCGTCGATTTGGTCCTATATATGCACTTACATGCAACAAGGCCTCTCCGCTGTCCCTCCCGCCCCGCTCAATAGAGATCACAACGATCTCCTCTGGTGCCAATTCGCCAAGCGTCTGGCACCAGAGGTCAAGTGGCCAGAAGCGATAGACCACGAATCGCGAACGGCCCCACAAACCGCTCCACTTGCCCAGGCAGAGTCGCCATGAAGCCTGTCGTCCTCGTCGGCCATCGCCACCTTTGCCCTCTCCACGGGGAAGGCACTGTCATCAGTGGCGCGGCCAATGCCACAGTGAATGGTCGTGCAAT